>JAYUQC010000079.1:0-37435 GCA_043759735.1 Rhodoferax sp. | reverse complement strand
GTCGATCTCGCGGCGCACCTACCGCAAGATCCGCCAGAACCTGTTCTGGGCCTTCATCTACAACGTAGTCGGGATTCCGCTGGCGGCCTTCGGCCTGCTCGCTTTTGGCGACGCGCCCAAGGCCAGCGCTGCGGGCGCCGTGGTTGCCCTGCAGAAGATGGGCGTGCGTTCGGCCCTCATCACGGGCGACAACGCCGGCAGCGCCCAGGCGGTGGCGCAACTCGTCGGCATTACCGATGTGCACGCCGACGTGCTGCCCGAGAACAAGGCCGCCATCGTGGCCCAGCTGAAGGCCGGCGGTGCGCGCGTGGCGATGGTGGGCGACGGCATCAACGACGCACCCGCGCTGGCGCTGGCGGATGTGGGCATCGCCATGTCCACCGGCACCGACGTCGCCATGCACACCGCCGGCATCACGCTAATGCGCGGCGACCCGGCGCTGGTGGCCGACGCGATCGACATCTCGCGCAGGACCTACGCCAAGATCCGGCAGAACCTGTTTTGGGCCTTCGTCTATAACGCGGTCGGTGTGCCGCTGGCCGCGTTCGGGCTGCTCAATCCGGTCATCGCCGGCGCGGCAATGGCGCTGAGCAGCGTCAGCGTGGTGAGCAACGCGCTGCTGCTGCGCCGCTGGACGGGGAGCGCACGATGAACCACAACAACCAGAGCACGCACTTGAACATCGGCCAGGCCGCCCACCGTGCGCAGGTCTCGGCCAAGATGGTGCGGCACTACGAGTCACTCGGACTGCTGCCCGAAGTGCAGCGCACCGAATCGGGCTACCGGCAATACACCGAACCGCAGGTGCATACGCTGCGTTTCATCAAGCGCGCCCGCGGCCTTGGTTTTGGTATGGCCGAGATCGCCGAATTGCTCAAGCTGTGGCAGAACAAGCGGCGTCCGAGCAGCCATGTCAAGCGCATCGCCGCGGTGCATGTGGCCGACCTCGACCAGCGGATCGCAGAGCTGACCGCGATGCGCCGCACCCTGCAGCATCTGGTGGATTGTTGCCACGGCGACCATCGACCGGACTGCCCGATCCTGGACGAACTGGGGCAAGAACCGGGTTGACTGCAGAACATCGCGCCGGCGATCGGCATCAGGGCGGCGTTGCTGGTGCTTGCTGTCGCGGGCATGGGCACGCTGTGGATGCATGCGATCCTGCCGGCGCGGGCTTTTCATGGCCGGTGCCAGACCGAAAGTGGCTTGGTGTACAGTCATTCGCACCCCATTCAACCCGCTTCTTCTGGAGAACCCCATGAAATTCAAGCATCTGGCGCTGGCACTGTTCGCCGCCGCCACCCTGACCAGCGCCGGCGCTCAGCAGTTTTTCCGCATCGGCACCGGCGGCACTGCCGGCACCTATTACCCGGTGGGCGGCATGATCGCCAATGCGGTCTCGCAGCCGGGCAAGATCATCGTCACCGCAGCGGCCTCCAACGGTTCCGTGGGCAATGTCAATGGTATCGCTGGCGGCTCGATGGAGTCTGGCTTCAGCCAGTCCGACGTCGCAACCTGGGCCCAGAAAGGCACCGGCATCTTCGAGGGCAAGCCCCACGTCCCCGGCCTGCGCATGATCGCCAACCTGTATCCCGAAACCATCCATGTGGTGGTCAAGAAGGGTTCGGGCATCAAGAGCATTTCCGACCTCAAGGGCAAGCGCGTCGCGCTCGATGAGCCGGGCTCGGGCACGCTGATCAATGCGCGTCTCGTGCTGCTGGCTTACGGCATCAAGGAGGCCGACATCAAGCCCGAGTACATCAAGCCCAATCAGGCCGGCGACAAGATGAAGGACGGCTCTCTCGACGCCTTCTTCTTCACCGGTGGTGCACCCGCCGGCGCGATTGCCGAACTCGCCAGCAGCGGCTCGGGCATCGAACTGCTTCCAATCGACGGCGCGCAGGCCCAGAGCCTGAAGGCCAGCAGCGCGTTCTTCGCCAACGACACCATTCCGGCCGAATCGTACAAAGGCGTTGCCGCGGTCAACACGCTGGCCGTCGGCGCGCAGTGGGTGACGAGTGACAAGGCCGACGCCGAAACCGTCTACCAGATCACCAAGGCGCTGTTCAGCGAGCCGACGCAAAAAGCCTTGCAGGCAGGCCATGCCAAGGGCAGGATGATCACGCTCAAGAACGCCGTGCAAGGCGTGGGCATTCCGTTCCACCCGGGGGCCGAGCGCTTCTACAAGGAAGCTGGCGCGCTGAAATAGGCGGGCGGCTTTTCCTTCCTCATGCAACGGGCGGATCATCCGCCCGTTGTTGTTTGCAGCCAAGTCAAGCGCACCATGACGACCACCACCAGTCTCCCCTCGGGCCAGGACCTCCAGGCATTGGAGGAAAAATTCGACCCGGAGATGCGTTTTCGGCCGTCCGTGCCGCCGGCCACGCTGATCATCAAGCTGCTGCTGGTCACGCTGAGCTGCTTTCACTACTACACCGCAGGCTTCGGACTGCTGCGCGAGACCACCCACCGCGGCGTGCATCTGGCCTTCGTGCTCGGGCTGATCTTCCTGGTCTTTTCGGCGCGCAAACACGATGCTGACCAGCGTGTCCGGCACAGCATCCTGTCGCCCGGCGGCATACCGCTGATCGACTGGGCTCTGGGCGCCGCCTGCGCGGTGGCGGTCTTGTATATCCCGTGGATATTCCACGATTTGGCGATGCGGGTCGGCAACCCGAACACGCTCGACGTGGTGATGGGCAGCATCCTTTTCATCAGCCTGCTCGAAGCCACGCGCCGCAGCATGGGCTGGCCCTTGCCACTGATCGCGATCGGTTTTTCGGCCTATGCGCTGTTCGGCCCGGTGTTTCCCGGCCTGCTCCAGCATGCCGGCGCGAGCTGGAGTCAATTGATCAACCACCAGTATCTGACCAGCCAGGGCATCTACGGCGTGGCGGTTGGCGTAGTGGCAACTTACGTGTTCCATTTCGTGCTGTTCGGCGTCATGGCCACCCGTATCGGGCTGGGCCAGCTGTTTCTGGACATCGCGTCCAGCGTCGCCGGCCGCCAGGCCGGTGGCCCGGCCAAGGTCAGTGTGTTCGGCTCGGCCATGTTCGGCATGCTCAGCGGCTCTTCGGTGGCCAATGCGGTGACGGTTGGCTCGCTGACCATTCCCGCGATGATCCGGGTCGGCTACCAGCGCCACTTCGCTGGCGCCGTCGAAGCCGCGGCCTCGACCGGCGGCCAGATCACGCCGCCGGTGCTCGGCGCTGCCGCGTTCCTGATGATCGAGTTCCTGAACCTGCCCTACCACACCATCATTGCGGCGGCGGTGGTGCCAGCGTTCATGCACTTCTTCGGCGTCTTCATGCAGGTGCATTTCGAGGCCAAGCGCTACGGACTGCGCGGCCTGACTGACGAGGAGATGCCCCGCCTGCGCGAGAGCCTGGCGAAACGCTGGCCGACGCTGATACCCCTGGTTCTGCTGATCAGCATACTTGTCAGCGGGCGCACGCCCTACCTGGCGGCATTTGTCGGCATTACCTCGTGCGCCATCGTCGGCCTGTGTACGACCGAACGTGGCAACAAGGCCATCAACTGGATCCTGATGCTGCTGTTGCACCTGTTCCTGGTCGCCATCGCATTCACGTCGTTTGACGAGATGGTCAAGCTGGGCATTTTTGCAGCCGCCGCGCTGCTGACCGTCGTCGTGCGCAAGGGAGCCCGCATCAAGGGTCGCATCGGCTATGCCGTGCTGCTCGAAGCACTGGAAACCGGCGCCAAGTACGCGCTGGCCGTAGGCGCTGCCGCTGCGACCGTGGGTATCGTCATCGGCGTCGTGACGCTGACCGGTGTCGGTTTCAAGATCAGCTTCATCATTACCGGCGCCGCGCAGTCGGCGGCCGCGGTGCTGACCACCGTGATACCGGTGGCACTGGCCTCGACCCAGGCGCTTACGCTGCTGTTTGCGCTGATCATGACCGGTCTCGTGTGTATCCTGATGGGCTGCGGCATCCCGACCACGGCCAACTACATCATCATGGTCACGGTGGCAGCGCCCACCCTGGTGCAACTTGGCGTGCAGCCGCTGGTGGCGCATTTCTTCGTGTTCTATTACGGTGTGCTGGCCGACATCACGCCACCGGTCGCGTTGGCCGCGTATGCCGCGGCGGGCATGGCCGGCAGCGACCCGTTCAAGACCGGCAACACCGCTTTCCGCCTCGGCCTGGGCAAGGTGCTGGTGCCCTTCGTGTTCGTGTTCTCGCCCTCGCTGCTGCTGGTGACCCAGGGCTTCACCTGGTACGAATTCTCCGTCGCGTTCTCCGGCTGCATCATGGGCATCACGCTGCTGTCGGCGACGTTGAGCAAGTATCTGCTGACCGAAATGCGACGCTGGGAACAGCTGCTGTGTTTTGTTGCCGCACTGCTGATGGTGGCGCCAAGTCTGACGGCCACGCTGATCGGCATGTTGTTGGTTGTGCCGGTGCTGATGCGGCATGTTGCGGTGTGGCGAGCGGGGCGGGACATTCAGCCCACCTAGAAAGCGGCCGCTTTCCCTTGCCCAGGTGCGCCGGAAATACCGCTTGGCACCGCCAGGCACTGCGCATGTGCCAGCGCAAGGCGAGCGGTGTTCTTTCGCGTCGATAGGGATAATGAATTCCAACATGAGTCTGCCCACGCACGATCCGACCTCCACGCCCTTGACCCGGGTCCCTGTGCCGTCGGCCGCGCAACCGGACGGTGACGCCATCACCGACGTGCCAGGCATCGAAGTCGGCCAGTTCACCGACCCGCGCCGACCGACCGGTTGCACGGTGCTGATCGCACGTGCGGGTGCAGTCGCAGGTGTCGACGTGCGAGGCGCCGCCCCCGGCACCCGCGAGACCGACCTGCTGCACCCCTCCAACCTGGTCGACCAGGTGCATGCGATCCTGCTCGCCGGTGGCAGCGCCTGGGGCCTGGATGCGGCATCCGGTGTGATGCGCTGGCTGGAGGAGCAGGGCATCGGGTTGCCGGTGCACTTCGGCCTGGTGCCGATCGTCCCGGCGGCGGTGCTGTTCGACCTGCCGGTGGGTGATGCCCGCATCCGTCCCGACGCGAACGCCGGCTACCAGGCCTGCGTGGCCGCCGGCAAGACCACGCCGGTGCAAGGCAATGTCGGGGCCGGCGCGGGTGCCCTGGTGGGCAAGTTGTTCGGCATCGAGCGCGCGATGAAGGGCGGCATCGGCAGCGCGTCGGTCACCGTCAACGGCGTTACCGTCGGTGCGCTGGTCGCCTGCAATGCGCTGGGCGACGTTGTCGACCCGGCCACGGGTCGGGTGTTGGCAGGGGCACGCACGGTCGATGGCCGCGCGTTGCTCGACATCCGCCGCGCGATACTGGCGGGCGAGACGCCGCAGCCGCTGCTGGCCGGTACCAACACCACGCTGGCGGTGATCGCGACCGACGCGGTTTTGACCAAGGCGCAGGCACACCGGCTGGCGCAGGTCGGCCATGACGGACTGGCGCGCGCAATCAACCCGGTGCACACCATGTCCGACGGCGACACCGTGTTTGCGATGGGCACCGGACTGTCCGGGCAGCCGACCCAGATGATGGTGCTGGCCACGCTGGCGGCCGAGGTAACGGCACGGGCCACGGTGCGTGCGGTGCTGGCGGCGCAGGGCATCACGGTGGGCGAGATGGTCTGGCCCGCGCACCGCGATCTGGTACCGGCGCCATGACCTTGATGCGGGCGTCAACCCTCGATCCACAGTAGCGCGAACCCTGCCCACCATCCCGATGCCCAAGACCCTGCGCTACACCCTGCTGTCGCTGCGCGAGCTGATCGTCTCGGGCGGCCCCTTCATCGTGCTGGCGATTTCCCTGCTGATGCTGGCCTATTGGTGGCTGGACCCGAACCCGCCCCGGCGCGTGGTGCTGGCGACGGGCCCGGCCCAGAGCGCGTACGCCCAGTTCGGCGAGCGCTACCAGAAGGCGCTGGCCGCCAACGGCATTGCCGTGGAGGTGCTGCAAACCGAAGGGTCGTCGGCCAACCTGCAGCTGGTGCGCGAGGGCAAGGCCGACCTCGGCTTCGTGCAGGGCGGCAGCCGCGCAGCGGAGCAGGATATCGACACCGCGCCGGTCTCGCTGGGTAGCTTGTTCCTGGAGCCGGTCTGGTTGTTCTACTGGGAAACCAGCGCGCGCACGGTGGCCGGGAAAGAAACGCTGGAGAACCTGCGCGATCTCAAGGGGCTGCGCGTCAACCTGGGCACACCGGGCAGTGGCATGCCGCACCTGATGCAATCGCTGTTCGAACTCAATGGCCTCCAGCCTGACGACCTCGCCGTGACGCAACTTGGCGAGACGCCGGCAACGGTGGCCTTCCTGGAAAAGCATGCCGATGCGATCGTATTCGCGTCGGCGCCTGAATCGCTGATGGTGCAGATGCTGTTGCAGACACCGGGCGTCAAACTGATGGATTTCGCGCAGAACGAGGCCTATTCACGCCGCCTGCCATTTCTGGCGCCGGTATCGCTGCCGCGCGGCGTGGTCGATCTGGCCGCCGATGTGCCGCCCGCCGATGTGCGCCTGGTGGCCCCAACCACCACGCTACTGGCGCGGCCCGACCTGCATCCGGCCCTTCTGCAGCTGTTCTCGCAGGCCTCGCTGGGCCTGCATGGCAAGGCCGGCTGGTTCAGCCGTTCGCACGAATACCCGCTGCCGGCGAACGCGGAATTCCCGCTCGCGAAGGAGGCCGAACGCACGATCCGCAACGGCGTACCGCTGCTGCAGCGCTACCTGCCGTTCCAACTGGCCAACCTGCTCGAGCGCATGTGGCTGTCGCTGGGCATCATCGTCGCACTGTTGCTTCCGCTATCGCGCATTGTGCCGCCGCTGTACGAATTCCGCATCCGCTCGCGGGTGTTCCGCTGGTATGCCCAGTTGCGTGATATCGAAGATCGGATTGACGACGAAACGGACAACAAGCCGGGCCTGCTGGACGAACTCGACGAACTCGAGAAACGGGTTGGCAAGGTGGTGGTACCACTGTCGCACACCGACGAGCTGTACGCGCTGCGCAACCACATCGAGATGGTGCGCGGCAAACTGTCACGCTGACACGTCCAACGTCCGACATCCAACTTCCGACAAAGTGTTGTTGTCAGAGCAAAAATTGCTGCGCTTGTTTCTTGGTCTGACACACAAGGTGGACATCCAACTTCCGACAAAGTGTTGGTGTCAGAGCAAAAATTGCTGCGCAATTTCTTGGTCTGACACACAAGGTTTCAGAAGCGGATATCGACGCTGTTGCGCAGGGCGGTTTGCGCCACCGCGTCCAACGCATCTTCCACCGGGTCGGTCGACAGGATGCGCAGATGGCCATTCGCATGCAGTTGCTCGCAGGCCCGGCGTGACAGGGACTGGATGAACCCGAGCGCATCGGAGAACAGCAGCAGATTGCCGTTGGCGCTGGTCCAGGCCAGCCGGGTGCGGGACCAGCTGCCCTCGACCATCAACGCCACCCGCACGTCCACCACCAATAGTCGCGCCAGGCCGTCGGCAGGTTCGGCCAGCGCCTCGTCGATTGGCATGTCGATGAAGCCGGAGGCCCGCGCTTCTGCCGGCGCGAGCCACGCGGTGTCGCTGTCGCTCCAGCGCGCCACGCTGGTCGATTCCGGGTCGGGCGACTCGCCCAGTTCGGTGTCGGCAAATGCCTGCGCATCCTGACCTCGTTGGTGCTGCTGCTCGAGCAGGTGGAAAAAAGCCTTTGCCTGCGCCGACGGGTAGTCGATGGACGCCAGTCCCTGCTGCAGGCGGTGCAGCAGACCAGGCACCATCTGGCGCAATGCCGGCAGGTCCAGCTGGGTCAACGCCGGTTGCGCACTCCACATCAGCGCATCGATCAAGCCGGCAAAGTGGCCGGGGTCGTCGGCGCCGGTGGTGTCGCTCATGCGGGCATGCGCCACCACCTGGGCCCAGGGGCCGCACAGGAAATCAAGTACGCTTGACGGCACCTGTACCGCATCGGGGCGCTGCAGCACCTCGCGCACGATGATCGCGGCCAGCGCGGCGCGCTGCTCGGCCTGCTGCAACGCCTGCACCGCCTTGGCGATCTGGCGTTTCTCCTGCCCGGCGGGTTCATCCCATACCGAGAACAGCCGTGCCAGCGCGTGATCGAACGGCGCCGCGCTGGTAATGGCGCCACTGGCCAGCGGCGCAACGGCCTCGTGCAGCGGATCCATGAATCCGCTGAAGCCGCGCGAGTCTGGCGACTCAAAGGCAATGCTGCGGTGGGTTATCTCATGCAGCAGCTTGCGCGCCGGATGCTGCTTGTGGCTGAAGAACTGCGGATCCACCAGCGCCAGTTTCAGCAGGGCCGGCTCCAGCTGCGCCACCAGTTCCTGCACCGGGGCCAGTAGCCGGGCGTCGTGACGGATGTTGTCGACCATCAGCGCCACAACCTCCAGTGCCAGCGTCTGGTCCAGACCGTGCGCCTCCCGGCGCAACTGGTCGCGCAGCGGATCCGGTGCCTGCGCATCGCCCGACCCGACCTGACCTTCCAGCCTCCGCACCACCTGGTCGAGTTGCTTCATGTCGCGCGCGGCTTCGAACGCGGCAGGCACCGTCGCGCGAAAACCGGACGGACCGCCGTCGGCCAGCGTATCGCTGGCTTCCAGTGGTGCCGGCTCGGACGCCGCTTCATAGGCGCTGCCGGGGGCAACGGATGCGCGCCGCGCAGGTGTGCGTCCGAGCAATGCCCGCAGCCGCTCGAACGTCAGTGCGCGCGGCTCCTGGCCGACCGGCGTGCCCGGGTCCACGGCGCCCTGACCCGATGGCGCCCGCGCTGTGCCGGCACCGCCCGCAAGGGCACTGACGCCCCGATCGCGCAGATCCGTGCACAGTTGGCGGTAATACACATCGAGTTCCTGACCCAGTGCGCCGGACATGAGCGATATCCAACCCTGGCGCACGACTGCGGGCACCGGCATCTGGCTCAGCGCGGACGTCAGTGCATCCACATACACTGCTGGCCGCAGCGGATTGCGCTCGAGCAACACCTGCTCCAGTCCCAGCAGGCTACAGATCAGCGCGTTGAGTTCGGCCAAGGCCTGGTCGGCCGCTATCTGTACCGCGTGGCGCACCCGCGCGTTCTCGACGCTTTGCGCGACCGCGGACGCATCCATGCCGGCGATCTGGTCAAAATGCGGCTGCCCGGCGCCAACGGCTACCGCGATCGCCTGTTCTCGCGAAGCGATACGTGCGAAGGCCGCTTTGAGCTCATCGGCAAAGCGCGCGATGGCGTTGGCCTCGCACTGGTTGAGCTGGCGCCGCGATCCGGTCAGCCGCTCGCGTTCGCGACGGTCATGGGCACGGCCTTCCAGGTCGCGCAGGGAGGCCCTGGTATGGGCCACCAGCCGCGCCATCAGGTCGGGCGCACCGCTGACTGCATGGTCGATGGTCGCCTGGTACAACACCGCGTGACGACCTGCTTCTTCCGGTTCTGTTACCTGCATATCGGATTCCTCCTGCGGACGCAAGTCTGCGACGGGGAAGCTACTTCAGGGCCTTGAAACGCATGCGCTTGGGCTTGGCGCCCTCCTCGCCCAGCCGGCGCTTCTTGTCGGCCTCGTATTCCTGGTAGTTTCCGTTAAAGAAGGTCCACTGGCTATCCCCCTCGCAGGCCAGGATGTGGGTCGCGATACGATCCAGGAACCAGCGATCGTGGCTGATCACCATCAGCGAGCCGGCAAATTCCAGCAGCGCGTCTTCCAGCGCGCGCAGCGTCTCGACATCCAGGTCATTCGACGGTTCGTCCAGCATCAGCACATTGCCGCCGGCAATCAGCGTCTTGGCCAGGTGCAGGCGCCCGCGTTCGCCGCCAGACAACATGCCGACCCGCTTTTGCTGATCGGCACCGTTGAAGTTGAAACGGCCGCAATAAGCGCGGCTGGCCATCTGGAACTTGCCCACGTTGAGGATGTCCAGGCCGCCCGAGACATCTTCCCATACGGTTTTTTCATTCGACAGATCATCGCGGCTCTGGTCGACAAACGCCATTTTGACCGTTGCGCCGACCTTCACCTGGCCACTATCGGGCTGCTGCTTGCCCGCGATCATGCGAAACAGGGTGGATTTGCCGGCGCCGTTGGGTCCGATGATGCCGACAATGGCCCCGGGAGGCACCTGGAAGCTCAGGTTGTCGATCAGCAGCCGATCGCCGAAGGACTTGCTGACGTTGACGAACTCGATGACCTCGTTGCCCAGCCGGTCGGCCACCGGGATGAAGATTTCGTTGGTCTCATTGCGCTTCTGGTATTCGAAGTCGGACAGTTCCTCGAACCGCGCCAAGCGCGCCTTGCTCTTGGCCTGGCGCGCCTTCGGATTCTGGCGCGACCACTCCAGTTCCTTCTTCAGCGCCTTGGCGCGCGATTCCTCGCCCTTTTGTTCCTGCACCAGGCGCTCCTGCTTTTGCTCCAGCCAGGAACTGTAGTTGCCCTTGTACGGAATGCCGGAGCCCCGGTCGAGCTCCAAAATCCATTCGGCGGCATTGTCCAAAAAATACCGGTCGTGGGTGATGGCCACGACGGTGCCCGGGTAGCGCTGCAGGAACTGTTCGAGCCAGTCGACCGACTCGGCGTCCAGGTGGTTGGTGGGTTCGTCCAGCAGCAGCATGTCGGGCTTGGACAGCAGCAACCGGCACAAGGCCACGCGGCGCTTCTCGCCACCGGACAGCACATCGATTTTCGCGTCCCACGGCGGCAGCCGCAACGCATCGGCGGCAATCTCGAGCTGGTGCTCCGAGTCGGTGCCGGCAGCGCCAATGATGGCCTCCATCTCGGCCTGCTCGGTGGCCAGCTTATCGAAGTCTGCGTCTTCCTCGCCATAGGCGGCGTAAATCTCCTCCAGCCGGGCCTTGGCCTTGTAAACCGCCTCCATGCCGCTCTCGACCGATTCGCGCACGGTCTGGCCCGGATCGAGTTGCGGCTCCTGGGGAAGGTAGCCAATGTTCAGGCCGGCCATCGGATTGGCTTCGCCCTCGATTTCCTTGTCCAGCCCGGCCATGATCCTGAGCAGCGTCGACTTGCCGGATCCATTGGTGCCAAGCACACCGATTTTGGCGCCGGGGAAAAAGCTGAGCGAGATGTCCTTGAGGATATGGCGCTTTGGCGGCACTATCTTGCCGACGCGGTTCATCGTGAATACATATTGCGCCATGGGGAGTCTGTTTCCTTGCTGATCGGGTGGATATGGGTCGGGAGGCGGCGGTGAAGCGCCGCCATCCCCCATTATCGACGCTGGCGATGCAGGGGCCCCGTTCATGGTTGCCATTGCCAGTGGCCCCATAGCACCGGCGGGCCGCGCTAGGGTGTGGGTTCGTCGTGCAGATCGTCGGCCGCCAGAGGAGCGAGGCCCGACTCGATCAGCAGATCGTATGCCGGCTCCACCACCCGGATCCTGCCCTGTGTTTGCAGGCGGTCCATGGTTCGACGCGACATGGCATGGGACAAGCCGGCGCCGGACACGAACATGAACAGGCTGCGATTGCGCCCGATCCAGGTCAATCGGGTCTGCACCCATTCGCCGCCCAGCATCAGCGCTACCGTGGCCCCAACCCCCTGTTCGCCGGGCACCCACTGCGCATGGGCGTCGTCGGCCAGACCGGCTGATTGCGCCGCCGCCTTGCGGGCAAGAGTCTCGTTGGCCGAGCGCACGCTGGCCATTGCCCGACGATGGTCCTCCAGGATCTTGTCGTGCAATGCACTGAGGTCATCCAGAAACAGCATGATCGGTTCCTGCGGATAGCGGATCAGCAGCAATCCCTCATGCAGGCGCGAAAGCAGCCGCGGGATCATGCGGACCAGCCGCGGGTAGTCTTGCCGCACCAGCGGCAACTGCACGCTCCAGACCAGATCGTCTACCAGCGACAGATATCCGCGCGGATCGTCCTGCTTGCCTGCGCTGCGCAAATGCGTCTCGGCCAGCACCTGGGCCCACGGCCCGCGCAGGAAGCTGGCCACCAATTCGGGCAGGTTGATGGGGCGAAAACGCTCCATCATTGCCTCGGAGAAGCGCTGCGCCATGGCCACGCGCTGTTGTACATGCTCACGCGCCAGCCGCTCTTCCTCGCGGCGCTGGCGTCGCGTTTCATCGCGCATATCCCAGGCCCGCTCCAGGTCCTTCAGCGCGCCGGCGTAGGACGCCGCGTCTCCGGCACTGCGCGACAAGGTGTTGACCGCGTCGGACACGCAAGCGGCGAAATCGGCAATGGCCTCTTCGTCGTCGACCCGGTAGGCCAGGCTGCGCTGCACGACCCGATCGAGCAGTTGGCGCGCCGCATGGCGCCGGTCGATGAAAAATCGCGGATCGGAACGGGCCAGCTGCAGCAGTGCCGGCTCAAGCGAACGTAGTTGCATGCGTACCGCAAGCAATAGGCGTTCGTCATTGGCCAACTGGTCAATCATCAGGCTGACGACCTCCTCGCCCAGCATGCGGCCGATCTGCTGGTTTTGCTCCCGGGAGCGGTTCTGCCCGATCGTGGCCACCCCCGCCGGCGCGGCGGGCTTGCCCATGGCCAGCTGGCGCACCGATCGCTCGGCCAGCCGCTGCATCATCGGCTCGACCATTTTGAGTTCCTGCAGCGCCACCAGTGCGCCGGGAATCGTGTGGCTGAAATCCTGCTGCGCGCCGGATTCAACCCGTGCATGGGGTTGCCCGCCCAGCAAGCGACGCAGTTTCTCCAACGTATGCATCGTGCGCTCGACCTCGGTCTGTGACTTGCGGGCCCGCGCCGTAGCGCCGTCGCCCGAATGGCCCGACGTCTGCTCGACCGGACGCACGCCCTGCGAACGCATCCATTCACAGGCTTCACGGTAAAGCTGACGCATGCCCAACCCCAGCGCAATGGCGGCCGGGCGCAGCAGGTCCATGCGCACCTCTTCGTCCGGCACCCAGGCCGTCAGCGTCTCCAGGAGCGCCCGCACGAAAGTTTCGGGCTTGAGCGGATTGAGTGCCGCCTGCACGGTGCTCCAGCCCAGCAGCGCGCTGACCAGGGCATCGAATTGCGGCAGTACCTCGTCGGTGGCCCGGATAATCTCCTGGCGCGCCAACGCCAACTCGATATGGATCTCGATCTCCCGGATATCGAAGAAGCGCAAGTCCTCGAACCGTACCGCCTGGTTCATTGCCAGATCCTTGCCGCTGCTGTGCAAAACCAGCCTGCGCAACTCGGACTCCAGCGTGGCGCGTACGGCCTGCGAATCGGCCAGCAGAACCTTGATCGCAGCCTGTGCAGCCTCAGTGGGCGCCTGTTCCAGGGCTTCGCTGCCCGGCTCGGCAGTCAGGCGCTTGAGTGCCGCCAGCACGTCGTCTGCCAGTCCATTGGCCTGATCCAGCACCAATTCGAGGCAATCGGACAGGGTTGGGCGCATAGGTGAGGCATTGCTGGCCACGCCAATTCGCCTCAACCGGTATTTGCTCATCAAGCGCCTTCGTCTTCGTATGAGTTGCGTATTCCTGAAAAACGGCAACAAGGCCGGCATCTGCGCCGTCACCCTCGCATGCAGGATTCCATTCTGACCATCTATGGTCGCACATGGCAAGTAGCAATGCCCGCAAGCGGCAAGATTTCCGACCGCCGACTCCCTCGATCAAGGGGAACCGGCCCATCCGTGCGACAATCCCTGGCGTCGCAGGCCTCCAGCTGCCTGCCATACCAGCAACTGCTGGGGACAAGGCTCCACGCCGACGTCCCGTTTTTTTACTCTGTCTTCCTTTGACTGGACCGGCATCCCAATGCTGGCACAGGTTGACATGCCAAGCGCCCAGGACGGGCGCCACACTATGAACTTTGAAGATCTGAAACTGGCCCCGGCCATTGTCAAGGCCGTGCGCGAGCAGGGCTATGAAACGCCAACCGCGATCCAGGCACAAGCAATCCCGGTTGTGCTCGAGGGGCTCGACCTGCTGGGCGGGGCGCAAACCGGCACCGGCAAGACCGCCGCCTTCGTGTTGCCGATGCTGCACAAGCTGAGCATGGCGCGCAGCGCGCAGAACAAATTTGGCGGCACCGGCATTCGCGCGCTGGTGCTGACCCCCACACGCGAACTCGCCGCCCAGGTCGAAGAGTCGGTCAAGACTTACGGCAAATTCCTGCAGCTATCGTCGACCGTCATCTTCGGCGGCGTCGGCATGAACCCGCAAATCAGCCGACTCAAGTCCGGCGTCGACATCCTGGTCGCAACGCCGGGTCGACTGCTGGACCTGCTGCAGCAGGGCATCCTGGATCTGGGCCAGGTGCAGATGCTGGTGCTTGACGAAGCAGACCGCATGCTGGACATGGGTTTCATCCATGACGTGAAAAAGGTGCTGGCGGTGCTGCCGCGCGACAAGCAGAGCCTACTGTTCTCGGCCACCTTCAGCGACGAAATCCGCGATCTGGCCGCCACCCTGCTCAAAAACCCGCAAAGCGTGCAGGTGACACCGCGCAACACCACGGTACAGCGCATCACCCAGACCATCCATCCGGTCGGTCGCGGCAAGAAAAAGGCGCTGCTGGCGCATATCATCAACGAGCACACCTGGAGTCAGGTGCTGGTGTTCACCCGCACCAAGTTCGGCGCCAACAACGTGGCCGAATTCCTGACCAAGAGCGGCATCCACGCAATGGCGCTGCACGGCAACAAGAGCCAGGCGGCGCGAACCCAGGCGCTGGGCGGCTTCAAGAGCGGCGATATTCGCGCGCTGGTGGCCACCGACATCGCAGCACGTGGCATCGACATCGACGATCTGCCCCATGTCGTGAACTACGACATCCCCAACGTCAGTGAAGACTATGTTCACCGCATCGGCCGCACCGGCCGGGCCGGCGCCGATGGCGCTGCAGTCAGCCTGGTGTGCCTGGATGAGGAAGGCTTCATGCAGGACATCGAACGCTTCACCAAGCAAAATATCGAGGTCAAGGTGGTCGAGGGATTTGGCCCTGAACCCGGCGAGAAGGCCGAGCCGATTGCGATGGGTCGCCAGACCATCTGGGGCGGCGCCGGCAAGCCGCCAAGCCGCGACGTGATGATGGCAGCGGCCAAGACGGCGCGCACTGAAATGCTGCAGCGCGTGCGCGAAAACAAGACCGGCAATGGCGGTCGCAGCGGCACTGGCGCGCGCGCCGGTGGCGGTGGCGGCGGCGGTGGCGGTGGCGGTGGACGCGGCAATGGCCCGTCGGGCGGCGGACGCTCTGCGCAGGAGCATGGCGGCGCCTATCCTGGCGGCAACGGCCAGGGTCGTCGCAGCGGGTCGGGCGGCGGAAGTTCGCACCCGCGTGGCGGAGCGGATCGTCAGCCCGATCCCTTGCGCAGCGCCGGCAACCCGGCCCCGCGCACCGGCGCGCCGCGGGAGCCCGATCCGATGCGCACCAGCGTCGACATGATGGCTGAGCGCGGCGGCCAACGCCGCGGCGGCGGCGGATATGGCGGTGGCAACCGCGGCGGAGGCTCTTATGGCGGTGGCGGTGGCGGTGGCGGACGATCCGGCGGGTCGGGCGGTTATGGTGGCGGGGGCAACCGGTCTCGTGGGTCGGGCGGTTCTGGCGGCCCTTTTAGCCGATAAGAACGTCAGGGCGGTTCACACGGTGGGCCGGCGCGCAACGCGGCTGGCGCATCCCAAACTGACGCATCATGCGGTGGCTGACCTGTCGCATTTGCCGAGATTGCCACTGGTGAACGATGTGTTCATTGCACTGGGGACCACGATCAAGCTGGCCGGCAGCCAGGCGGCGTTTCGGGCCGTCGATCTATCAGCCGCGCACGAACAGCGTCACCAGCGGTTCAGGTCCGACCTGGCGGCTCCAATGCCCATGCAATGCCGGATTGAATTGGGCACCGTCGGGCAACACATCGTTTGAATAGAAATGCTCGCCGGGTCCGAATGCACGCGACGATCCGTCCTGCAGCCCGATCTCCATCTGACCGCGCAGCACGAACAGCCATTGCGCCGTACCGGTGCAATGGAACTGGCTGCGAAATCCGACCGGGCTCTGGCGCAACTGATAACCTGCGCTGGAATACAGCGCGGACAACATCGCCTGCGGTGTTCCTTGCGCCAGCGCGATCTGCTCCTCGCGAAACCGCGCCCGGCCATCGGTATCGGTAAAAAGAACCACCTTCGTGAACCCGGACATAGCGCTGTGCTCCTGTGAAAAAGCCGTCATCCGACCGGTTGCTCGCGCGCCAGCGCAAGCACCACGGCCTGCACGATATCCTCTGGCGACTGCACCACATCGTAGGTCAGCGCCGCTTCATCCATCCCGGGCGGCTCCAGCGTCGCGAACTGGCTTTCCAGCAAGGATAGCGGCATGTAATGGCCCTGCCGGCTGGCGCTGCGTTCGGCCAGCAGCGCCCGCTCAGCCCGCAGATGCACCAGGCACAGGCCTGGCGCGCCTTGGCGCAACACATCACGGTAGGAGCGCTTGAGCGCCGAGCACGAGACCACCAGTCCTTGCCCGCCACGGCACGCGCGCGCCAGCCGCTCCGACAACGACGCCAGCCACTCGCGTCGCTGCTCATCGTTCAGCGCCTGACCGCTGCGCATGCGTTCGACGTTCTCGGGCGAATGCACATCGTCACCCTCCAGAAAGGGGAGCTCCAGCGCGTTCGCCAGCTGCCGACCGATCGTGCTCTTGCCGCTGCCAGAAACACCCATCACGACGACAAGCGGCGGCTGCATGAATTCGGGCCTTTTCTGGCTGCCCGATCTAGTCCAACCGCTTGCCGCCGGCACGGTCGAACAGATGCACCATGTCCACGTCGATCTGCAGGCCCACCGCCTGACCAGGCCCGGCGTCGGTGCGACCATGCAACACCACGGTGAACGACGTCTCGCCGACCTTGACAATAATCTCGGTTTCCGCGCCGGTGGGCTCGATCACCTCCACGGTGGCGGCAATACCGGCTCCGGCCTCGGCGATCACGATGTTGCCGGGCCGGATACCGTAATGCACCGCCTGCCCGTCCTTGCCAGTCGTCCCGTCGGGCACCGGCCATTGCCGGCCATCTGCATCGACCCAATTGCGTCCCCCGCCGCGGCGCAAAGTACCCTCGAACACATTCATGGCTGGTGAACCGATGAACTGCGCGACGAACAGGTTGCCGGGGTGGTCGAACAACTCCAGCGGCGTGCCGATCTGCTCGATGATGCCATCGTGCATCACGACGATCCGGTCGGCCATGGTCATCGCCTCGATCTGGTCGTGCGTGACATATACCGTGGTGGTCTTGAGCCGCTGGTGCAGCGACTTGATCTCGGCGCGCATCGCCACGCGCAGCTTGGCGTCCAGGTTGGACAGAGGCTCGTCGAACAGGAACACCTTTGGATCGCGCACGATGGCGCGCCCCATCGCGACCCGCTGGCGCTGGCCACCCGAGAGTTCGCGCGGGTAGCGGTCGAGCAACGTGTTGAGGTTCAGGATCCTGGCAGCGTCGCCGACCCGTTTGTCGGTCAGCGCCTTGTCGGCCTTGCGCAGTTTCAGGCTAAAGGCCATGTTCTCGCCCACCGTCATGTGCGGATACAGCGCGTAGCTCTGAAACACCATCGCGATATCGCGATCCTTCGAATCCAGATCGTTGATGACCTTGCCGTCGATCGCGATATCGCCGCCACTGATCTCCTCGAGCCCGGCCAGCATGCGCAGCAGCGTGGACTTGCCGCAGCCCGACGGTCCGACCAGCACGACGAACTCGCCGTCGGCGATGTCGAAACTGATGCCGTGGATGACCTTGACCTTGCCAAAGTTCTTTTCGATCTTGGTAAACGATACTGATGCCATGGATGTCTCTATTCGGAGTTGTTCGAATCAATCAGCGCGTCATCAGCAGGGACTGCTTCAGCCTTTGGCCGCGCCGGCGGTCAGGCCCGAGACCATGTAGCGCTTGAAGGCGTAGTAGATGGCGGCCGGCGGCAAGGCGTAGATGAAACCGGTGGCCATCAGCAGCTCCCATGGCGAATCGTCGGCAGCCAGGAAATTTCCCAGCGCCACGGCCAGCGGCAGATCGGTCTCCTTGGACAGCAGCAGGAAGCCGTACAGGTATTCATTCCAGGCCAGCAACAGGGCATAGGTACCGACCGCCACCAGCGAGGGCACCATCAGCGGCACATAGACCAGCCAGAACAGCTGCATCGGAGTCGCTCCGTCGATGCGCGCAGCCTCATCGAGTTCCCACGGCAGTTTGTCCGATGCCTGCTTGAGCACCCAGATGCAATAGGGCGAGGCGATCGTCACCATGGCGATGATCAGCGACCAGCGGTTGTTCAGCAGACCGTAATTGGCCATGGTCTTGTACATCGGCACGGCCAGGAATGCGGCCGGTATGAAATAGGTGAACAATGCCAGGTTCATCACCGCGCGACCGCCGCGCACCTTCAAGCGGCTGATCGCAAACGCAGCCGTGGTCGCAATGAACAAGGTGATCGCGCCCACCGCCACGGCGATCATCAGCGAATTGCCGAGCTGCAGCCAGAAGTGGTTCAGGTAGAAATGCTTCTGGCCAAAAACGATTTCGAAGTTCTGCAATGTCGGATCTTTTGGCCACAATTGGCCGGACGTGGCCTTGTCGCGCGGCGAGATCGCGAACAGGAATAGATGGTAGACCGGTATCAAGGTCCATATGACGACTGGAATCCCGACCAGCAACAACTGTGCCTCGGTCGAGATCTTGCGTAGCGACCAGCCCTTTTTCATTTGGAGAGCCTTTTCATCATCACATACACCAGCGGCAGCACGAACGGTAGCGCGACCACGATACTGGCCATGGCCAACTCGATCTGATCGAGTCGAAGGTACCGGATGCCCAGCGTCGCCAGCACATGGGTCAGGTCGGCCGGGCCACCGCCCGTGAGCAGGTAGACACTGTTGAAATCGCCCAGCGTCCAGATCATCGACAGGATCGTCGATGTCAGGTAGATGCCCTTCATGGACGGCCAGGTGATGTACATGAATTTTTGCCAGCGCGTTGCACCGTCAACGCTGGCCGCTTCATATTGGTCAGCCGGAATCGCCAGCCGCGCCGCCACCAGGATCAGGGTCCAGAACGGCAGCGACTTCCAGATATGCATGAGCATCGACAGGGACAGGGCCAACGTCGGGTCATTGAGCCAATTGGGACCGTCCTTCAAAGTCAGTTTGAAGATCAGCGTGTTGATCACACCCCACTCGGGGTTGAGCATGAAACGCACCGACAAAATTGTCGGGATCGACGGCACTGCCCATGGCAGGATGAACAGCATCGCGACGATCTTGATCCACCACCGGGTCTGGACAAAGAAACCGGACAAGCCGAGCGCGATCACCATCTTGAGGTTGACCGCGACCACGAGAAATATGAAGGTATTGACGGCGGTCCGAAAGAAAACCGGGTCGGCAAACAGCTTGACATAGTTCTGCGGATCACGTGCCAGCCAGAATCCGTACAGGACCGGATACAGGACAAAACCCAGGAACAACAGTACGTATGGAACAACCAGCAATCGGCCCCACAGTTCCCACGAGTTGCTGCGGCGGCGGACAAGAGGCGACGCGACTACTGCTTGGGCCATGGCGCGAAAGTTCCTGGAGCTTGAAAGTGTCAAATTGGCAGATCGGCGCACGGCACCGGAACCAGATTCCGGTGCCGTGGCGCCTTGATGCCCTTACTGCGACGCAACCGTCTTGATACGCGCGATCATTTCGTCCACGGCCTTGTCGACCGGCACCTTCTCGCTCACGACCCGGTTCACCGCCTTGGCCCACACATTCTCATTGTTGAGGACGGTAAACTTGTAGTTCTTGGTGAACTCGAACGGCGTGGTGCCGTTCATGAACTGGTTGTACACCGCCAGACGCGCCGGATCGGCCTTCCAGAACGGGCTCTGCTGCGCCTTCTTGGTAACCGGGAACCAGCGACCGAGAGAACCTTCGACGTACGGCGTCAGGTTGGTCTCATCCAGCATGAAGGCCACGAACTGCTTGCCCATGTCCTTCTTCTTGGAGTCCTTGAAGATCACACCGGTCTTGACGGCGGCGCGGTAGACCATCTTGCTGCCGTCCGGCTTGTTCGGAAATCCGGCGGTTGCAATCAGCTCGTAGTAGTTCTTTTTGGCCCCGGCGCGCTGGTCGGCAGTCAGGGTCGCGTTGTTGGAATCATCCAGCCACTTGGCGGCAATCGAGATTGTCGCGTTGTGCGTCATCACCGTCGTCTTGTTGTGGAATGCGACGTTGTTGTCCGGATCTTTCCAGCTCGTAGACGACGGGGGCGTGCAGCCCGCCGTATAGGCGCGGCTGTAGTCGGTGACCGTGTCGATCAGGCCCTGGCGCACCGCCGGATCATCCACCAGCAGCTTGCCGGAGTCGCTGACCAGCTTGACGTTGTGCGCATCCATGAAGGTCAGGAAGGAGTAGAACGAATCGCTGGAATCCACGCCCATCGGAAAGCCGGTGCCATAGGCGCGGCTGCCGGTCTTTTTGCGATAACCGTCCTGCACCTTGGTGCACCAGAAATCCCAGTAGCCTTTCCAGTCCTTGGGGATGTCGCTATCCTTGAAGCCCGCTTCGGCCAGCATGTCCTTCCAGTACTGGATGTGCATGGTCTGCTGCTTGACCGGGAACGCATAGTAGGCCCGGGTCTTGGTCACGTCGTTGTACAGGAACGTCGTGGCAAGGGCCGATGGCTCGAACGTCGTGCGCAGCGGATTGATGATGCTCGACACATCTTCCAGCTTGCCCTCGAACGCCCATTTGGCCGTGACCTGGAAGTCGTAGACGTCGCCATACGCGACATCCGGCGGGTTGTTGGCATCGAGCGCCGCGACCGATTTTGGAATGATTTCCTGCGGCGCGTAGAGCGACAGGTCGATCTTGATGTTCTTGTACTTGGTCTCGAACTTCTTGATCGCCGCGAACAGCGCGTCGTCTTCGCTTTTGTAAAAGCCCTTCTGCCACCAGACGGTGAGCTTTTCCTGGGCACTGGCCTGGCCAGCGGCCAGCAGTGATGTCGCCATGATGGCGGCGGTGGCAACTAACTTCAGTTTCATCTTGCTGTCTCCTTGGGTTGCGGTTGCGAAAAAAAGACGGTGAATCAGCCCGATGGCTTGAATTACGCGATCTGCCTGGTCTTGCCAGATGGCTTTGCCGAGCTGGCCGCTGCAGACGCCTTTGACCTCGTTCCCGGCAATGCGCGTCGCGCGCTGAGCACTTGTGCCATGTCTTTGTGCGCGTCCTGAATCAACAGCACGATCGCATGTTCGGCCAGATCCGGGTCGCGCGCAATGACGGCATCGAGTACGGCACGGTGCATCGGCAAGGAGTCGCGCGGGCCATTTTTCTTGACCGTCGAAATCTCGAAACTGGTGCGCAACAGCGCACCCAGCGCCTGGTCCATCTTCTCGAGCATCCGGTTGTGCGAGGCGCTGATCAGGCCTTGGTGAAACCGCAGATCGAACCTGACGTAGTCGCCATCCTGTTCGACGGCGTCGGCCATACCAGCAAACGCCACTTCAATGGCGGCGATGTCTTCGGACGTCGCCCGCAGCGCGGCGAGCCGGATTGCCGCTGGCTCCATGATCAGGCGCAGGTCCTGCAGGTCGCGGATGAATTCCGGTGTCAGCCCGGCCTTGGCCTGCCAGCCGATCACATCGGGGTCGAACCAGTTCCATTGGCTGCTCGGTCGGACGCGGGTCCCGACCTTGGGACCCGTCTGGATCAGGCCCTTGGCGACCAGCGACTTCACTGACTCGCGGATCACGGTACGGCTGACGCCGAGTTCCTCGCACAGCATGGGCTCGGGCGGCATGGCGCCGCCGGCGCCGAACCGGCCGGCCACGATGGCGCTACCGAGGTAGTCCACCGTGTTGCCGTGCACGTTCTTGATCATGTTCACGCTACCGGTGTCAGCAGCGGCTTGCCGGCGAAATGGGCCTGCAGATTGGCAAACGCCAGGTCGGCCATCGCGCCGCGCGTCTCCCAGGTGCCGCTGGCCATGTGGGGCGTGAGCACCACGTTCTCGTGCGCGCGCAGTTCGTCCGGTACGGTGGGTTCGTTGGCAAACACATCGAGCGCGGCACCGGCGATCACACCGTTGGTGACCGCATGTACCAGCGCCGGCTGGTCGACCACCGAACCGCGTGCCACGTTGATCAGGTAACCCTTGGGACCCAACGCCGCCAGCACCCGGGCATTGATCAGACCGCGCGTGCCCTCGCCACCGGGGGTGATCACCATCAGAAAATCGACCTCGCGCGCCAGCGCTTCGGCATTGGGAAAATAGGTAAACGGGCTGTCGTCGCGGCGCGTGCGGGTGGTGTAGGCAATCGACATGCCGAAGGCGCTGGCCCGGTCGGCAATGGCCTGGCCGATCCGCCCCAGCCCAACGATGCCCAGGCGCGCGCCACTGACCTTGCGCGTCAACGGGAAGGGTCCCTTGGACCACAGGCCATCGCGCACGAACTTGTCGGCCTGCGGAATGCGCCGGGAAATCGACAGCATCAGCGCGATACCCAGGTCAGCGACCTCTTCGGTCAGCACGTCGGGGGTGTTGGTCACCGGTACGCCACGCGCGCGGGCTGCAGCCACATCGACGCCGTCGTAGCCGACACCGAATACCGAAATCATCTCCAGTGCAGGCAGTTGAGCCAGCAAGGCGGCATCCACCCTGGACTCGCCACTGGCCGCGATGCCGCGGATGCGCGGTGCGACGACTGCAAACTGCGCGGCGTCTTGCAGGTGCGTGCGGTCGTGCACGACAAACGCCGCTTGCAGTGCCTCCATGTAGCGAGGCCACAATTTGGTGACAACGAGAATTTCTGGCCTGGTCAAACGGGACTCCTGGTGCGCGCAATGCAATCGCAATCGATTGACCGACGCTTTACAAGCCGGCCAAGAACTGCTTATCATATGATGATTGCCCACGCCCCCGCATGGGGAAAACCCTGTTCATAACCTTCAGCCAAGTCCGAACCATGACCCAGACAACCCGCAAGAAGCCCGAACTACTGCGCAGCCAGCAATGGTTCGGACGCCAGGACCGCGACGGCTTCGCGTACCGCAGCTGGCTCAAGGGCAAGGGCATACCGCACGATCAGTTCGAGGGCCGTCCGGTGATCGGCATCTGTAACACCTTCAGCGAACTCAACCCCTGCAATTCGCATTTCCGAACCATTGCCGAGCAAGTCAAGATCGGCGTTTACGAAGCCGGCGGGTTCCCGCTCGAATTCCCGGTCATGTCGCTAGGCGAGGTATTGCTGCGCCCGACCGCGATGCTGTACCGCAACCTGGCCAGCATGGATGTGGAGGAGAGCATCCGTGGCAACCCGATCGACGGCGTGGTGCTTTTGATGGGCTGCGACAAAACAACGCCCGCGTTGATGATGGGAGCGTCCAGCGCCGACATACCCACCATCGGCGTCAGCGGCGGACCGATGCTCAACGGCAAATGGCGTGGCCAGGAACTCGGCTCGGGCACCGGCGTATGGAGCATGAGCGAGCAGGTGCGGGCGGGCACTCTCAAGCTGGAGCAGTTTCTGGATGCCGAGAGCTGCATGCACCGCAGCCATGGCCACTGCATGACGATGGGCACCGCGAGCACCATGGCCAGCATGGTCGAAGCCCTGGGCGTGGGCCTGACCGGCAACGCCGCCTACCCAGCGGTGGATGGTCGGCGCAACGTGCTGGCGCGCCTGTCCGGGCGGCGCATCGTCGAGATGGTGCACCAAGATATCGTTCTGTCCCAGATCCTGACGCGCAAGGCGTTCGAAAACGCGATCAAGACGCTGGCGGCGATTGGCGGATCGACCAATGCGGTCATCCACCTGATCGCGATCGCCGGTCGCATCGGCGTCAAGCTCGACATCGAGGACTTCGACCGCCTGGGCAGCGAGATGCCATGCCTGGTCAACCTGCAACCCTCGGGCAAGTACCTGATGGAGGACTTCTGCTATGCGGGTGGCCTGCCGGTGGTGATGAAGGAGATCGCCGCGCACCTGCATGGCGACGCGCTGACCGTGACCGGCAAGACCATGGCCGAGAACATCGCCGACGCGGAAAATTTCAATACCGACGTGATCAAACCGCTGGCTGCGCCCTTCATGGACAAGGCTGGCATCGCGGTGCTGCGGGGCAATCTGGCGCCGCGCGGCGCGGTGATCAAACCCAGCGCCGCCACCGCCGCGCTGATGCAGCACAAAGGGCGTGCCGTGGTGTTCGAGAACATCGAGGAATTCCACCGCCTGATCGACGACGAGTCACTCGATGTGGATGAGAACTGCATCCTGGTGCTCAAGAACTGCGGCCCCAAGGGCTACCCGGGCATGGCCGAGGTGGGCAACATGCCGCTGCCGCCCAAGGTATTGCGCAAGGGCATTACCGACATGGTGCGCATCAGTGACGCCCGCATGAGCGGCACTGCCTACGGCACCGTGGTGCTGCACACCGCCCCCGAAGCTGCCGCCGGCGGACCGCTGGCCATTGTGCGCAATGGCGACATGATCGAGCTCGACGTGGCCAATCGCCGACTGCACCTGGACATCAGCGACGCGGAACTGGCTCGCCGGCTTTCCACCTGGGAAGCGCCGCCACCACCGCTGTCCAGCGGCTACTGGAAGCTGTATGTCGACCATGTGCTGCAGGCCGACCAGGGTGTAGACCTCGATTTCCTGGTCGGCAAACGTGGCGCCTTCGTTCCGCGCGACAATCACTGACATCGGGCCGACTTCCGCCAGGGTGTGGGAGGGTCAGGTCTTGCCTTTTGCCCCCCTCGGACCTAACCCCGGGCCGCCAAGGTTTGCAGGGGGCAAAAGGCAAGACCTGACCCCGAGGGACGGATTTTCAGGGGGCGACATGGACGCGCGTACATTGGACGTGGTGGCATTGGGCGAGGCCATGGTGGAGTTCAACCAGACCTCCCCCAACCAGGCACAATACCTGCAGGGCTTTGGCGGCGACACCAGCAATGCCACCATCGCCGCCGCGCGCGCAGGCGCCCGCACGGCCTATCTGACCCGCATCGGCGCCGACAACTTCGGACGCTCGCTACTGCAGTTGTGGGGGCATGAGGGCGTCAACACATCGGGCGTGACCACCGCCAGCGCCAGCCACACCGGCATCTATTTCGTGACGCATGGCAGCCAGGGGCACGAGTTCAACTACCTGCGCGCCGATTCCGCGGCCAGCCGCATGACGCCGCAGTGGCTGTCGGGAACGCCCGCCGAACTGATCCGGGCGTCGCGCTTCCTGCATCTGTCGGGCATCTCGCTGGGCATTTCCGCCGGCGCATGCGATACCAGCTTCGAGGCCATGGAAACCGCGCGCGAAGCCGGCACGCTGGTCTCGTTCGACTCCAACCTGCGGCTCAAGTTATGGCCGCTGGCGCGTGCCAGGGCCTGTACCGCGCAGGCGGTATCCTTGTGCGACGTGTTCCTGCCCAGCCTGGAGGACATGCTGGTGCTGACCGGGTTGACCGAGCCCAACGATATTGTCCATTGGAGCCATGACCATGGCGCGCGCACGGTCGTGCTCAAGCTGGGATCAGAGGGTGCGCTGGTCAGCGACGGAAACGAGCGCGAACATATTCCCGCACGGCATGTGACGGTGCGTGACGCGACCGGTGCCGGCGACTGCTTCTGCGGCAACCTGCTGGCGCGCATGGCCAAGGGCGACGACGTGTTTCGCGCCGCGTACTACGCCAACGCCGCCGCGGCGCTGTCGGTGCAGGGCTTTGGCGCCGTCGCCCCGTTGCCGCGCAGCAACTCGGTTTTCGCGGTGTTGTGAGCATGGTGGGCAGCGCGAAACCGGCGACGCCCTTGCTGGCGCTCGATTGGGGCACGTCGTCGCTGCGCGGCGCCTGTATCGACGCGCAAGGCAAAGTCCTGCATGAAAGATCCTTCCCGCGCGGCATCCAGAGCGTGCCCGCGGGCGGCTTTGCACAGGTGTTCGCCGAGTGTTTCGGCGACTGGGTTGGCGCCGGTGTCCACACCTGCCTGGTGTCGGGCATGGCCGGCAGCAAGCAGGGTTGGGTCGAGGCACCCTACTGCGCCTGCCCGGCCGGTTTTGCCGACGTGGCCGCGCAACTGCGCTGGATCCAGGACCCGACACTGTCCGTGCGCACGGCCATCGTCCCTGGCCTGCGCTGCGCCCATCCGTGTGCGCTGCCGGGACTGGCCGAGCTGCCCGACGTGATGCGCGGCGAGGAAGTACAGATCCTGGGCGCGATGCACCTGGCGGGCAGGTACGACGGCCTGTTCGTCCTGCCCGGCACGCACAGCAAATGGGCCCGGGTGCGCGATCGCCGGGTGATCGATTTCCAGACCTTCATGACCGGCGAGTTCTATGCGCTGTTGAGCCAGCAATCCTTGCTGGCGCGCACCATCGATGCACAGGCACCATTCGATGCCGACGCATTCGCTTTGGGCCTGGCACGCGCGCGGCAGGGCGGCAACCTGTTGCACAACGCCTTTGGCGCGCGCACCTTGTCGCTGTTCGAGCGCATGGACGCCGGGCCACTGGCCAGCTACCTGTCGGGGCTGGTCATTGGTGAGGAATTGCGTTCGCTACAGGCGCATGATGGGACCCGCATCACGCTGATCGGCTCGCCGACACTCACACAGCGGTATGCGCTTGCGTTCGACAGCCATGGCATCGCCACCGATCGCATGGGCGGCGAAGCCACCTGGGCCGGATTGCATGCACTGAGCCACCACCTGCCCGTCACGACGCCAAACCCATGACACCGATCCAGAAATTCGCACTCCATTTCCAGACCCTGCCCCTGATCGCCATCCTGCGCGGCCTGACGACGACGGAAGCGCCTGCGATTGGCGAGGCCTTGGTGCAGGCCGGCTTCGGGCTGCTGGAAGTGCCGCTGAACTCACCACAACCACTGGAGAGCATCCGCTTGCTTGCGAAGGCACATCCGCGCACTTTGGTGGGCGCCGGTACGGTGCTCACGGCACAGCAGGTGCGCCTGGTGCACGAAGCGGGTGGCGAACTGATCGTGTCGCCCAACTTCAACGCCGATGTCGTGCGCGAGGCGGTGCGCCTGGGAATGGTCTGCCTGCCCGGCATCGTGACACCCACCGAGGCCTTCGGTGCGCTGGAGGCAGGCGCGCATGGCCTGAAACTATTCCCGGCCGAGGCCACATCACCAGCCTCGCTCAAGGCCATGCTGGCGGTGTTGCCCGCGGGCACCCTGATGGTGCCGGTGGGTGGCATATCGGCCGCCAACATGGGCCCGTGGCTGGCTGCGGGTGCCCACGGCTTTGGCCTGGGCAGCGCCCTGTACCGGCCGGGCAGACGCGCAGAAGCGGTACGCCAGGACGCAAGCGCTTTCGTCGCCGCCTACCAGGACGGCCTGACCACCCGAACCTAAACGCCCCGGCGCGCGGCCGCTACGGCAACGCCACCTGCCACCACGGCGGCAACAAGGCGCGATAGCGCGGTTCCCGGTAGCGGTCGTCCAGCAGCAGCACGCTGCCCGTATCCGTCTCGCTGCGGATCACCCGGCCGGCGGCCTGCACCACTTTTTGCAGGCCCGGATAGACGTAGGTGTATTCGTAGCCCTGGCCAAAGCGCTCCTGCATCCGCGCGCGGATCGCCTCGTTGACCGGGTCGAACTGCGGCAATCCGAGCGTGGTCACGAAAGCGCCGATCAGCCGCCGGCCCGGCAGGTCGACCCCTTCACCGAAGACGCCACCCAACACCGCAAACCCGATGCCGCGGCCGGCAATGTCGAATTGGGCCAGAAAGCCGCGCCGCGCCGCCTCATCCATCTGGCGCGCCTGGGCCCAGACCGGTATCGGCGGAAAACGCTCACGCAGGCGCGCCAGCGCCTGCTCGAGATAGTCAAAGCTGCTGAAATACGCCAGATAGTTGCCCGGTGCCTGCCGGTACTGCCCCGCCAGCGTGGACACCAGCAGGTCGAGCGAATCGGCGCGTTCGCCGCGACGGGTCGAGATCGGCACCACACGCACCGCCAGTTGCTCGCTGCGAAACGGACTGGGCAGGTCCAGCTGCCGGGTGCTCTCGGGCAGGCCGAGCAGGCTTTGGTAATAGTCGGCCGGTTGCAGCGTGGCCGAAAACAGCACCAGCGCGTCCGCCGCCTGATAGCGCGGCGCCAGGAAATGGCCCGGCACGATGTTGCGCAAGGTCAGGCGGCCCATTGCGCAGGCGGGGTCGTCGAATCCGTCGCCGCCGAGACGGCCTTGCATCAGGCCGCCAGACCCGCCGCGGCCCGTGCCAGCGCGATCGCTCGGTTGGTCGTACTCGCACATGGAATGCGCGCCGAAACCGTCGGCCAGCAACGCAAAGCCAAGGGTCCGGAAATAGAACGGCAATACCCCGTCATGACGATCCTGCTCGTTGCCATTGACATGCTCGCCCAGCGTCTGGTTGAGTTTGTGCAGCGCGCGCAGCCAGGCCTCGGGCACGGCATCGAGCAAGTTCCAGTCGGCTGCGGGCTGTGTGCGCAGCTGACGTTCCTGCAACAGCTGCCACTGGTCGAGCAGCGCGTCGATGCGCGGATACAGCGTGGCGGGCGCCAGCGCCCGCACCGCCACCGTTTCGGCATGGGTCACATCGGCGCTGTACATGCCGCATCCGCGCGGCACCAGGTTGTGGGCCTCGTCGACCAGGATGCTCACCCGCCAGGCGCCGTCCAGTGTCAACGCATACAGCATCGCGCTGCGATCGAAATAGTAGTTGTAGTCGGCCACCACGACGTCGCTCCAGCGCACCATCTCGTGGCCCAGGTAGTACGGGCAGACCGCATGCGCCAACGCGACCCGCCGCAACGACTGCTGGTCCAGCCAGGCCAGCTCTGCGGCGGCCTGCCGCGCTGCCGCCAGACGGTCGTAGAAACCGCGCGCCAATGGGCAGGATGCGCCATGGCAGGCCTTGTCGCGGTGTTCGCAGGCCTTGTCCTTCGCCACCAGTTCGATGACGCGCAGCGGCACTGTGGCTGCGTCCGGTTGGGGCGGGGGGCGCAGGACCTGCAGTGCATCCAGTGCCACTTGCCGCCCCGGTGTCTTGGCCGTGAGGAAAAACAACTTGTCGGTGGCCCGTTGCGGCATCGCGCGCAGCGCGGGGTACAGCGTGCCAATCGTCTTGCCGATGCCGGTCGGCGCCTGCGCCAGCAGCGTGTGCGACTGCGTGCAGGCCCGATAGACCGCCGCGGCCAGCGCGCGCTGCCCCGCCCGAAACGGCAGCTGCGGGAAGCCCAGTTGCGCCAGAGCTTGATCGCGGCGTTGTCGGTGCGCCAACTCCTGCTGCGCCCAGGCCAGGAATGTCGCGCACAGGTCGTTGAAAAAGCCGTCCAGCGCGTCTGCCTGAAACACCTGGTTGACCGGAAACTCGGTCTGTTCCTGCACATCGAAATACACCAGTGACAGGTTCAGCGATGGCAGATCGCGGCTGCGACACATCAGCGCGCCATAGATTTTCAACTGGGCCCAGTGCAGGGCCTGTTGCTCGGGCGCAATCGCATCGGGCGCGCCGCGAAAGGTCTTGACCTCCTCCAGCGTGTTGCTGTGCGGATCAAACCCGTCGGCCCGGCCGCGCACCCGCAGCCCCTGGTACTGCCCGCTCAGGTTGACCTCGGCCTCGTGCTGCGGGCCCCGGCGCTGCGCCACCAGTTGATGCCCCTGCCGACCCTGCTGCGCGGTCGGCGATGGGGTGAAGCGCAAATCGAGGTCGCCGGCCTTGGCCGCGAAAGCACACAGGTTGCGAACCGAGACGGTATAGATGGCGGGCTCGCTGGTCGCACCGCCGACGTCGCACAACAGCGACGAAGCCCCGCCCGGCAAGTACGGGTCCGGCACGCCACTGCGTTCGGCCAGCGGCGTCACGGCAGGGGCCGGGACTGCTCATCGAGCAGCGCCTGACTGGGTTCGTCGCCGGTGAGTCCGGCCAACGCGGCCGGCAACGGTGTGGCCTTGGCCAACGCCATCCACAGCGCAAACGGCAGCTGTTCAATCGGCCGCCGCGGCGCATGCCGGATCAGCTCAAGCCGATCATCGGCGTGAGCGACCATCACGCCGCATGCCGACGGCACCTCACTCGCCTGCGCTATCGGCCGGCCCTTGGCGTCGCATGCCAGCACATACCAGCACTGGCCACCCAGGTCGAGGTAACTGTCGCGCTTGTCGCGCAGCCGCAGATCGCCCAGCAGATCGGCCCGGCTGACCTTGATTTCATGCACCACCGGTTCAAGGTAGGCCGCCACCGTGCTGTTGCGAATGGAGAACAGATCGGGTTTGCAGACTTTCCAACGGTTGGCTGGTGCGCCAACCAGGTCCGATGCGAGCGCGAAATCAGGCCCAGCCGCTGTGGCGCAGGCCACGACGCCATCCGCATCGCAGTAGACGTCATCGCCAGCAGTGGGCAGGCGCGCCCGCACGGTCAGACCCGTCCAGACGACGCGGCCATCGCGCAGCAGGGTCTGCGCGACGCGGGACACCAGCGCGTCATGGGTCGACAGCGCCTGCCGGTTGCGATTCAAGACCCGGGCCAGGCCGGCAATACCCCGGTCGGTCAACCGGATTTTTTCGAACCCGCCCGCGTCCGACAACCGTTCCAGCATGCCGGCAGCCAGCAGTTCAATCTCCAGGCCGTCCTGCATCGGCCATCCGGCCGAGCGGTAGATTTCGCGCAGACGACGGGCTTGCTGGCGCGTCAGCATGTCAGTACCGCCCGGCCGTTCCGAAGGTACTGACAGCCCCCTTGGGGGGCAGCGAACGCAGTGAGCGTGGGGGCTGTTTCATCCTAGCGCCCGATGGGCCGGCGGTTGATCCGGATGGTGTCTCGTCCATGCATGTGGCCCGGCCGTCCGAAAGCCCAATCGGCGCCGACGGCAAGGCAGTTTACTGTTGATGCATCCAGTATATCGCCACGCCCGGCAGGATAGCGCGTCCGCAACGCCCAGCGATCTCGTAGCGCAGTGCCCGAACCCGGCGCGGTACGCGCCATGCGGCCACCGCCTCGGTCGCCTGGGGCCAGGTCTTGTCACCCCGCCAACTGTGCGCAAAAAGTCTGCGGGTCGGTATTCGCGCCGCAGACGATCAGGCCCACTGACATCCCGTCGAGCCGCTGGCGCAATGGAAACATCAGCGCCGCCAATGCCGCCGCACCGGCCGGCTCGACCACCAGCTTGGCAACCCGGAAGGTCAGTCGCATCGCCTGGCGGATCTGCTCGTCGTTCACCAGCACGACCGCATCGACAAACTGGCGATTCAGTGCAAACGAGTAAGGCTCGCAGCGCGGTGCGCCCAGCGAATCGGCGATGGTGCGCACGCTGTCGATGGCCTGCGGCGAACCCGCCTTGAAACTGCGCGACATGCTGTCGGCGCCTTCGGGTTCGACCACATACACCGCGGTGCCCGGTTTCATCTGCTTGACCGCGCACGACACTCCCGCACTCAGTCCGCCCCCTCCGGTGGCCACGACCACCGCGTCGAGCGACGCGCCGGCGGCTGCAACCTGGTCCATGAACTCAAGACCGACCGACGCCGTACCCAAGGCGGTCTTGGGCCCTTCATAGGGGTGCACAAAAACCCGGCCCTCGTTCGACTCGATTTCCTTGACCCGTGCAAAGGCCTGGTGCACGTTGTCCACCAGTTCGACCTCGGCACCCAGTTCGCGGCAAACCTGGATGCGAAACGGATTGGCATTCCTGGGCATCACCACCTTGGCGGTTGTTCCGAGTGTCTGTGCGCAATACGCCAGCGAGATCGCATGGTTGCCGGCCGACACGCCGGTAACGCCCCGGGCCAGCGCCGCGGCGTCCAGGTCCAGCATCACCGACAAGGCCCCCCTGGGCTTGAAGCTGCCGGTGCGCTGGAATAATTCTTCTTTCAACCAGACCTGTGTGTCGGCGCCAACGGCGGCTGCCAGGGCCGGGTCGTGCAACAGGCGAATCGGGGTCGTCTCGATCCGGTCGCCCAGGCGGGCCCGGTTGGCGCGGATGGCGTCCACGCTTGGTATGTCAAAGGGGGTTGCTTGCACGCTTTGCCTTGTCTGGATAAAGGGACTCGAATCGGCCGGGCATCCCGATCAGTGAAAATGGATCGGCATGGCCACCCGCAAGCTTAGCGCAGGTCCGGCCGCACTACCGACTGGAGAACCGATCGATGCCCTCTTCGCACAGCAACACCATTTCCTTCGGCCACGCCGGGCGCGTGGCCATTGTCACCGGCGGCGCGCAAGGCATTGGAGAAGCCTGTGCGCGCCGTTTTGCGCGTGAAGGCGCCAAGCTCGTGATTGCCGACACGGACGCGCAGCGCGGCCAGGCGCTGGCCACGGAACTCGGCGCGACCTGGCTGCCTTGCGACGTCGGCGACAAGGCCCAGGTCGACGCCGTGGTGGCGCGCACCCTCGCGGACCATGGCCAGATCGACATTCTGGTCAACAACGCCGGCATCCTGCGCTCGGCCGACTTCCTGGACATCACCGAAGCCGACTTCGACGCGGTGCTGCGGGTCAACATCAAGGGAGCCTTCCTGATGGGCCAGGCGGTGGCCCGCGCGATGGCGCGCCGTGGCAGCGGTGCGATCGTCAACATGAGCTCGATCAACGGCACCCTGGCGATTCCCACCATCGCCAGCTACAACGTCAGCAAGGGCGGCATCAACCAGCTCACGCGCGTGATGGCGCTGGCACTGGCCGACAAGGGCATCCGCGTCAATGCGGTGGCGCCCGGCACGATTGCCACCGAGATGGCTGCCAAGGCGGTGCTGGCCACCGAAGAGGCCCGCATCAAGGTGATGAGCCGCACGCCCATGAAGCGCCTGGGTGAACCGTCCGAAGTCGCCGATGTGGTGGCCTGGCTGGCCAGCGACGCGGCCAGTTATGTCACCGGCGAGATCGTCGTGGTCGACGGCGGCCGCATGCCGCTGAATTACACCGTGGCGATATGAGCTGCAGGGCCGTTCCCAAGGCGAATCCCGCAGTGCGCAGCATCGGGGTTGTCCAGTGAGCCGGCAGGCGGCCTGGCGGCCGCGCCCGGCCATGCGACCCGGACCTGTATTTCCGGACCGGCTGCGTCGCTTGTTGCTGCAAGCGGGCGCCGGGCCGGTACTGGGCTGGGTGGCACCCCGGGCATCGTCGGCTGCAGCCAGCACCGACAACGCGATGGCAGCGCGCACATTGCAGTTTCCCCGTGACCATGGCAGCCATCCGCAGTCGCGCATCGAATGGTGGTACATCACCGGCCATACACAGGTCGGCGCGCAAGGCGCGCAGAAGGTCCTGGGCTTCCAGCTGACGTTCTTTCGCAGCAGGGTGGATGCCACACAACAGCTGAAATCACGTTTTGCCGCGCACCAACTGCTGTTTGCACATGCAGCACTGAGCGATGTGCAGGCTGGGCGCTTCCGGCACGACCAGCGACTGGCGCGCGAGGGATTCGGAGTCGTGTCGGCCAGCCAAGCGGATACCGGTCTGCGCCTGGACGACTGGTCACTGGTGCATACCAAGGGCAGCTACCAGGCCCGGATCAAGGCCGCCGACTTCAGCCTGGAGCTGGACTTCACGCCGACCCAGCCGATGGTGCTGCAGGGGGACAGAGGCGTCTCGCGCAAGGGCCCGCAAGCCGAGCAGGCCAGTTTTTACTACAGCCGGCCTCAGTTGGCCGTCAAGGGTCAGATCGAACTGGACCGCCAACGATGGGCGGTGGACGCGCCGGGCGCCCGAGATGTGGATTCGACCCGGTTCGTCCCGCCACGGGGCGCTGCCTGGCTGGACCATGAATGGAGCAATAGCCTGCTGCATCCCGACGCCGTGGGCTGGGACTGGGTCGGTATCAATCTGTTCGATGGCAGTGCCTTGACCGCGTTCCGGATCCGGGACAAGGAAGGAAAGGCGTTGTGGGATGGCGGCTCGTTCCGGCATCCCAAGCTCAACGACGGCGTCAAACCCTATGTTTTCAGCCGCGGCGAGGCGGTATTCCAGCCGGTGCGAGGCTGGAAAAGCCCGCTTTCCAACGCCACCTATCCGGTCGAATGGTTGCTGCGCACGCCGACCGAGAACTATGTGCTGCGGTCCCTGCTGGACAACCAGGAACTGGACAGCCGCCGCTCCACCGGGGCAATCTACTGGGAGGGCCTGTGTGACCTGTTCGACAGCCAGCGCCAGCATGTAGGACGCGGCTACCTGGAGCTGACCGGCTACGCACGACCGCTGGTGCTCTAGCGTTGACGGGCACGCAGGCATCGGCGCACCGCAATGGCCGACAATCACGCTTTTGCGCATTGCCAGCGGGGCCAGGCACCCGCGCGACGCGGCGTGCCCCGCACGCTGATGACTCTCCAGTGACCACTCCCACATGACCTCAGAACGCGCCAAGGCGCCCTCCCCGCGATCGCTCTCCGGCCTGGCGCCGTTCCTCAAGCCCTACCGGGGCCGGATTCTGCTGGCCGCCCTGTTCCTGGTGATGGCGGCCGTCACGACCCTGGTGTTCCCGCTCGCGCTGCGCAGCCTGATCGATGGCGGCCTGGTCGGGTCCGGTTCAGCCACCAGCCTGGTCAGCGACCCGGGCGCGCGGGTGATGGCCTTGCGCGAGCATTTTGTCGACCTGTTCGCGGTGGCGGTCGCACTGGGACTTTTTTCGGCGGCGCGTTTTTACATGGTCAGCTGGCTCGGCGAACGGGTCACCGCCGACCTGCGCAACGCGGTGTACGCGCATGTGCTGCGCCAGAGCCCGGAGTTCTTCGAAACCACCCAGACCGGCGAAGTACTCAGCCGCCTGACGGTCGACACCACGCTGGTGCAGACCGTCGTGGGCTCCTCGCTCAGCATGGGATTGCGCAACACCGTGATGGGCATTGGCGCGCTGGCGATGCTGATCTGGACCAACCCCTACGTGATGGTGCAGGTGCTGGGCCTGCTGGTGATGATCGTGCTGCCCAGCCTGTGGTTCGGCCGCCGGGTGCGCAAGCTCTCGCGCGCCAGCCAGGACCGGGTGGCCGACTCCAGCGCCATCGCGGCCGAAGTGCTCAATGCGATTCCGGTCGTGCAAAGTTATGTGGCCGAGTCGCGCGAGGCGAGCCGTTTCGACACCTCCACCGACAACGCGTTCAAGGTCGCAGTGCGGCGCTCGCGCGCCCGCTCGGTGCTGGTGGCCTTCATCATCATCGCCACGTCGGCTGCGTTGCTGTGGGGCCTGTACCAGGGCACGCAGGCGGTGATGGCCGGGCGTATCAGCGCCGGTCACCTGGGACAGACGGTGGTCTACGTCATCATCCTGGCCGGCGCTTTTGCGGTGCTGGGCGAGGTGTATGGCGACCTGCTGCGCGCCGCCGGCGCCACCGAGCGGCTGATGGAACTGCTCGACACACATTCGCCGATCCGCTCGCCGGCGCAGCCGCGCACGGTCCAGGAGCACAACGCCGGCAGCACCGTCACGTTCGACCGCGTGCAGTTTCACTACCCGTCGCGGCCCGATCAGCCGGCTCTGCACGATTTTTCGCTCACGGTGGCCGCCGGCGAGACGGTCGCGCTGGTCGGCCCGAGTGGTGCCGGCAAGAGTACGGTATTCCAACTGCTGCTGCGCTTTTACGACCCCCAGCACGGATCGATATTGCTGGGCGGTGTGCCAACCGGCGAACTGGCGCTGGGCGATCTGCGCCAGCATATCGGCATCGTGCCGCAGGATGCGGTCATTTTCTCGGCCAATGCGATGGAAAACATCCGCTACGGCAAGCCCCAGGCCAGCGACGACGAGGTACGTGCCGCGGCCCGCGCCGCCTTCGCCGACGAATTCATCAGCCGCCTGCCCGAAGCGTATGACACTTTCCTGGGTGAGCGCGGCGTGCGCCTGAGTGGTGGCCAGCGCCAGCGCATCGCCATTGCCCGCGCGATGCTGAAGAACCCGCCGCTGCTGCTGCTCGACGAAGCCACCAGCGCACTCGACGCCGAAAGCGAACGCATGGTGCAGGCCGCGCTCGAGTCGGCGATGAAGGACCGCACCACCCTCGTGATCGCGCACCGTTTGTCCACCGTGCAGCGCGCCGACCGCATCGTGGTGCTTGAAGCGGGCGAGATCGTCGAGACCGGCACACACGCGCAGCTCGTCAATTCCGGCGGGCTGTATTCGCGCCTGGCGGCCTTGCAATTCGACCGCTGAGGGTTCGATTGCGGCGAGTGGGTTTGATCACCGGCCGATCAGGCATAATTTATGCGCATGATCAATGGAGCCATGACATGTTGCGATTCGATGCAGCCGCCAAGAGAGCCACCAATCTGACACTCAATGCCAAGGTTCTGGATCTGGCGCGCGAACTGGGCATGAACCTCTCTCAGACCGTCGACACCCTGCTGGCCGCGGAAGTGCGCCGCCGCTATTGGGAACGCTGGAACGCCGACAACAAGGGCGCGATCGATGCTTACAACGAACGCATCGAACGCGATGGCCTGCCTCTCGCGAAGCACCGCAGCTTTGCCAAAGGGCGCTGAGACGATGGCGCGCTACGATGTTTATCCCAACCCGGAAGCGTCGGAACGCAAGCACACGCCCTATCTGCTGGATGTGCAAAACGATTACATCGACGCCTTGACCACGCGCGTGGTCGTTCCGCTCCGCACCGAGGCTGCTTTCGGCCCGCGGGCGCGCAACCTGAACCCCAGTTTCAGCGTGGCACGGCACGCCGTCGTGCTCGACTGCGCCGCGATGGGCGCGATACCCCTGGCCGAGTTGCGCAAGCCCGTGGCGAACTTGAGCGATCAGCGCCCCACGATCCAGGAAGCCCTCGACACACTGTTCGGAGCGTTTTGAATTGAAAGCTCAAATGCCCTCCCAATTCGAAGATTTCATGCGCCACGTGAACACACATGGCGTGTTCAAGGCCGACCGCACCGGCACTGGCACGAAGAGCGTGTTCGGGCACCAGATGCGCTTCGACCTGAACGAGGGCTTTCCGCTCGTCACCACGAAGAAGGTGCACCTGAAGTCGATCATTCTCGAACTGCTGTGGTTCCTGCGTGGCGACGGCAACGCGAAGTGGCTGCAGGAACGCGGCGTGACGATCTGGAACGAGTGGGCCCAACCCGACGGTGACCTCGGCCCGGTCTACGGCGTGCAGTGGCGCTCGTGGCCCAAACCCGACGGCGGCCACATCGACCAGATCGCCGAGGTGGTCAAGCAACTCAAGAGCAACCCCGATTCGCGCCGCATCATCGTCAGCGCGTGGAATGTGGCCGACCTGTCGAAGATGGCGCTGATGCCGTGCCATGCCTTCTTCCAGTTCTACGTCGCCGAAGGAAAGCTCTCCTGCCAGCTGTACCAGCGCAGCGCCGACATCTTCCTCGGCGTGCCCTTCAATATCGCCAGCTACGCGCTGCTGACCCACATGCTGGCGCAGCAGTGCGACCTGGCCGTCGGCGATTTCGTCTGGACCGGCGGCGATTGCCACATCTACAGCAACCACACCGAGCAGGTCGAGCTGCAACTCACGCGCGAGCCGCGCGCGTATCCGACCTTGAACATCAAGCGCCGGCCGGCGTCGATCTTCG
>JAYUQC010000078.1:0-4618 GCA_043759735.1 Rhodoferax sp. | reverse complement strand
TATTTCGACCTGGCCTTGCGCATCGACACGACGCAGATTCTTGCGGCTTCGCGCCTGGTCAGCCAGACCACGGGTTTCGTGGTGCAACCGAACAAGGCCGTGGTCGGCGCCAATGCTTTTGCCCACGCCAGCGGCATTCACCAGGACGGCGTGCTCAAGGCGCGCGACACCTATGAGATCATGCGTGCCGAAGATGTCGGCTGGACCGCGAACAAGATCGTGCTTGGCAAGCTCAGCGGGCGCAACGCGTTCAAGCTGCGCCTGGTCGAACTGGGCGTGGCGATGGAAAGTGAGGCCGACACCAATACGGCGTTCGCCCGATTCAAGGAGCTGGCCGATCGCAAGAGCGATATTTTCGACGAGGACATCCTGGCCCTGGTCAGTGACGAAAGCGTCACCCACGACAACGAGCATTACGGCTTTGTTTCCTTGGCGCAACACAGCGAGACGGGTGAACGCCCACACGCCCGTGTTGTCTTCACGGTGGACGGCAAGGAGTTCACGGCAGCCTCTGATGGCAATGGTCCGGTGGACGCTTCCCTCAAGGCCATCGAGTCGCATGTCCACAGCGGTGCCGAGATGGTGTTGTATTCGGTCAATGCCATCAGTGGCTCAACCGAAAGCCAGGGCGAGGTAACGGTGCGGCTGCAAAATAGTGGGCGGGTCGTCAATGGTGTCGGCGCAGACCCGGACATCATTGTCGCGTCGGCAAAGGCTTATCTGAGTGCACTCAACAAGTTACACAGCAAAGCTGAACGAGTGCCTGCGCAAGGGTGGATAAATCCTTGATTTACCAATAAACATGAAATAAGTGCCGCAAGTAGTTGATCTTGTGTCACTTTCCTGTTTAAACTCTGCAAGGGGGTCATGCTGCCGCACAGGCTCCGTGTCCCTATTGACGAATCCGAGGTAATAGATGAATCAAATTGCGCGTTTCCTCGTGTTGTGCGGGTTTTTTCTGGCGCTGCTGGTGCCAGCGTCACATGCAGGTACCAGCAAGAGGGTGGCAGTCAAGTCGGTTGTCAAGAAACCGCAGGTTGTCAAACGCAATTTGAGCAAGCGGGTAGTCGCTGATGCCGCCAAGCGCAAGCGTGTGGTTTACGCGCCTCGCACGGTCGAGAAATCTTCCTATGGTTCAGTGGCTGGACTGCACGACAGCAGCGATCCGCTGGATCTAAAGTCGAGCGTGGCCTATGTGATTGACCAGGACACGCGCGAAGTACTGTTTCGCAAAAATGATCAGGCGGTGCTGCCCATCGCGTCATTGACCAAGTTGATGACCGCACTGATCGTGAAGGATTTGCGTCTGCCGATGGACGAGATGATCGTCATCGCGCAAGACGATGTTGACACCGAAAAGGGCAGCCGTTCGCGCCTGCGGGTTGGCACCGAGCTCAATCGAGGCGAGTTGCTGCATCTGGCCCTGATGTCCAGCGAGAACCGTGCTGCCCATGCGTTGGCGCGTAGCGCGCCGGGTGGTATGACAACGTTTGTAGCGCAGATGAACAACAAGGCGCGTGAACTCGGCATGAACGACACCCGATTCGTCGAGCCGACCGGCTTGTCCAGCAAGAACCAGTCCAGCGCGCAGGACCTGGCGAAACTGGTGAACACCGCGCACGCGGACGCGACATTGCGCGAGTTGTCGACGTCGCCGAAATACGAAGTGTCGGTGGGCGCCCGCATGCTGCAATACAACAATACCAATCAGCTGGTGAACAACCCGAACTGGGCGATCGGACTGCAAAAGACGGGCTATATTTCCGAGGCCGGTCGCTGCCTGGTGATGCAGACCACCATCGCCGGTCGTAACCTGATCATGGTGTTCCTCGACTCGGCCGGCAAACTCAGCCGACTAGGGGACGCCGAGCGGGTTCGCAATTGGGTCGAGTCCGCCAAGGTGGCGCAAGTCATCCTGCGCTGAGTGCCTGCGAGCGGGCGATCAAGTCCCGTCGTGGCTTTGCAATAATAGGAGCGCCCCAGCCCTGGCTTGGCCAGGCCCCCCGAGGGGGTGCCAGAAAACTTGGAAGCGGCCCGGCGTTTTCTCGAGATTGCCCCCAGCCCTGGCTGCGCCAGGCCTCCCGAGGGGGTGCCAGAAAACTTGGGAGCGGCCCGGCGTTTTCTTAGGGCCGGTGCGGGCCGTCAGCCACGAAACCCAGCGTATGGGATATTTGCTGGGCCGTGTCCTGCAAGGGGGCAAGCCAGCTTTCCTCGAGCCGGCTTGCAGGCGCCGAAATCGACAGTCCCGCTACCAGCTTGCCCTGGTCGTCATAGATGCCCGCGGCCATGCAGCGCACGCCGAGCTCGAGTTCCTCATTGTCCTGAGCGTAGTGGAACTGGCGCACCATGGCCAACTCCCGCTCCAGCAGGGGTAGTTGCGTGATGCTGTTGCGCGTCTGGCCATGCAGACCCGTGCGGCCGGCGTATGCGCGGATCCGTTGTGTGTCGTCGGCCGCAAGAAATAATTTTCCGACCGAGGTCAGGTGCAGTGGAGCCCGGCCGCCAATGGCGCGCACCACTTGCATGCCGGAGCGTTCGCTGAACGCGCGTTCGACATACACGATCTCATCGCCCTGGCGCATGCTCAGGTTGACCGGTTGCTGGATGCGTTTGTGCAACTCGCGCATCGGACCCAACGCGGCGTCGCGCACGCTCAGGCGGTCCTTGACCAGATTGCCCAGCTCCAGTAGCCGCATGCCCAGGCGGTAACTGCCCGCATGTGGTCGTTCGACGTAACGCCCGATCGCCAGGTCATTGAGTATCCGGTGTGCGGTCGAGGGGTGCAGCCCGGTCTTCTCGCTGATGTCCTTGAGGGAGATGGCGTCGTCGCGCGACGCGAGCACGTCCATTAGCGCGAACATGCGTTCGATGACCTGCACCGTCGGCGTCGCGGCCTGGCCCGACCCGCTCTTTTTCATGCCGTTCGATCGCCTTGCGCTGCCGCACTCTTGCCGGCCATTGGCGTTTGCCATGCGCCATTGACCCGAATCTGCAGCGGCTTGAATCGCGCCTTGTAGTTCATCTTGTCACTTTGCGCGATCCAGTAGCCCAGGTACAGATGGGGCAGGCCCATGGTGCGCGCCTGCGCGATCTGCCACAGAACGCAATAGGTTCCATAGCTGGCGCCGGACTCTGGCTCGTAGAAGGTGTAGACGGCCGAGATGCCGTCTTCCAGAACGTCCAGTATGGAGACGATCTTCAGTGCACCGGGCTGACCGTTGATGTCCGGCTCCCGAAACTCGACCAGGCGCGAATTGACGCGGCTTTGCAGCAGGAACTGGGTGTATTGCTCGACGCTGTCCTGGTCCATCCCACCACCGGCATGGCGTCCGTTTTGGTAACGCAGATACAACTGGTAGTGCTCGGGCGAAAAACCCAGCTTGATCACCCGCGCCTGCAACGGCGCATGTTGGCTCCAGGCTCGTCGCTGGCTGCGCTCGGGTTTGAACGCCTGCACCAGCACGCGCAGCGGCGTGCAGGCATTGCAGCCGTCGCAATATGGCCGGTAGGTGAACATGCCGCTGCGCCGAAAGCCCTGGCTGACCAGTTCGGAATAAGTCGCGTTGTTGATCAAATGGCTGGGTGTGGCGACCTGCGAGCGTGCCTGCCTGCCATTCAGGTAGCTGCACGGATAGGGCGCTGTCGCATAAAACTGCAGCGTCTGGAGCGGTAGATCCTTGAGGTGGGTCACTGGTTTGCGTCCGGATCGGGCAGGAGTTGCTTCCAGTATAGAGGCTCGAATTGCCACCGCGGCGACGGCAGGCGGACTGCGATATCGCAGTGTTGCAGGAAGTCCGGGCGGGGCATTTCGGCGGCGCCCAGCGATGCCAGGTGTCGGGTGTTTTGCTGGCAGTCGATGGCTTCGATGGCGTGCGTGCGGCAAAACGCGACCAGCGCCGCCAACGCGATCTTGGACGCATCGCGCTGGTCGCTAAACATCGACTCGCCAAACACTGCCTTGCCGATCGCCACGCAGTACAGGCCGCCGACCAGTTCGCCGCCGACCCAGGTCTCGACGCTGTGTGCCAGTCCGGCCCGGTGCAATTGGCGGTAGGCCAATTGCATGTCGGTCACGATCCAGGTACCCCCAGCGCCTTCGCGCGGACTGGTGGCGCAGCGGTCGATGACTTGTGCAAAGTCCGAATCGATACGAATTTCGCAACTGTCCGCGCGCACGAACCGGCGCACGGTCTTGCGCATCGACGGATGCAGTCGAAATCCCTTGACCTGCAGCACCATGCGGGGGTCTGGGCTCCACCACAGTATGGGTTGCCCGTCGCTGTACCACGGGAAGATGCCGCGGCTGTATGCGCGCTGCAAAGTGGGAACATCCAGCCGGCCGCCCGCCGCCAGCAGGCCTGGTGCATCGGACCGCGGCCCCAGCGCGCACGCGACCGGCGGGAACGCCGCGCCGTCGTCCAGCCAGGGGATGGTCGGTTCTTGCATCGGTCCCATGGCTGGAACTGTAGCCCAAGCACCGATCGCGCGTCATGGTGGCATGGCGGCGGAAAGACCTGCTTATGCAGATAGAATACGGGCTCGTCGGGGCGTAGCGCAGCCTGGTAGCGCATCTGGTTTGGGACCAGAGGGTCGAAGGTTCGAATCCTTTCGCCCCGAC
>JAYUQC010000077.1:0-37525 GCA_043759735.1 Rhodoferax sp. | reverse complement strand
CCTTGGGCCGGCCGGTGGTGCCCGAGGTGTAGACCAGCACCGCCACGTCCCGGGGTCCGCGCGTGGCCAGGCGCTGGCTCACCAGGCCGGGATGCAGCTCGAGCTGGGCCCGGCCCCGCTGGCGCAGCTGGTCCAGGCTGATCACTTGCGGGTCGTCCAGCCTGGACAGGCCCTCCATGTCGAACACGATCACCTTGCGCACCAGCGGCAGCCGGGCGCGCACCTCCAGGTATTTGTCGAGCTGCTCGTCATCCTCGACGAACAGGCAGACGCTGCCCGAATCGCTGCACAGGTAGTGCACCTGCTCGGGCGCATCGGTGGGGTAGATGCCGCTGCAGACCCCACCCATGGATTGCGCTGCCAGGTCAACCCAGACCCATTCGCGGCAGGTGTTGGCCATCACCGAGACCACCTCGCCAGGCTCGAAGCCCAGGCTGACCAGGCCGGCACCGATCTCGCTGACGATCTGGCCCACCTCGGTCCAGCTGTAGGCCTTCCAGATACCCAGATCCTTCTGCCGCATCATCGTGGCGCTGCCCAGCCTGGCCACCTGCTGCCAGAACAGCTTGGGCACGGTGTCGTAGGGCAAGGGCTGCAGCACCCATTGGGGCCGGTGCGCGGACGTGATGATCGGTGAGGCAAGTGATGTCATTGCGTTTACTCAGCGCCAGGTCTTTTTCTTCTTCCAGCGGCGTTCACCCCGAACGCCGGTGTCTTTCATGCCCAGGTAGAACTCGCGGATGTCGTCTTTCTCGCGCAGCAGGTCGCAGCGGTCTTCCATCACGATGCGCCCGTTCTCCAGCACATAGCCGTAATCGGCAGCATTCAGGGCCATGTTGGCGTTCTGCTCGACCAGCAGGATGGTGGTGCCGCGCTCGCGGTTGATGCGCACCACGATCTCGAAGATCTCCTTGGTGAGCTTGGGCGAGAGGCCCAGGCTGGGTTCGTCGAGCAGCATCAGGTCGGGCTTGGCCATCAGCGCGCGCGAGATCGACAGCATCTGCTGCTGTCCGCCCGAGAGCAGTCCGGCGTCCTGGCCGGCGCGCTCCCTGAGGATGGGGAAATAGCCGAATACCGCCTCGATGTCCTTCGCAACGCCATCGGCGTCATGGCGGGTATAGGCGCCCATCAGCAGGTTGTCGCGCACGCTGAGCAGCGGGAACACCTCGCGGCCTTCGGGCACGTGCGACAGGCCCTGCTGCACGATGAAAGCGGGATCCTTGGCGGTGATGTCCTGGCCTTTGAACTCGATCGAGCCCTTGCGGGGGTCGATGATGCCCGAAATGGTCTTGAGGATGGTCGTCTTGCCGGCGCCGTTGGAGCCCAGCACGGTGCCAATCTCGCCCCGGCGCACCTGCAGGCTGACACCCCGGATCGCGCGGATCGGGCCATAGGCGCTCTCCACGTTCAGCAGCCTGAGCACCGGCTGGTCGCTCATGAGAAAACGCCGGGCCGCTCCCAAGTTTTCTGGCACCCCCTCGGGGGGCCTGGCGAAGCCAGGGCTGGGGGCGCTCATAAGAAAACGCCGGGCCGCTCCCAAGTTTTCTGGCACCCCCTCGGGGGGCCTGGCGAAGCCAGGGCTGGGGGCGCTCTCAGGCACCGGCGTATCGCTCATGACGCAGCCCCCGTGTTCATGGCTTGCGCCTGAGCGACGAAACATCGTCCACCGAGCCGAGGTAGGCCTCGATGACGCCCGGATCATTCTGCACCTCGCGCGGCGTGCCGCTGGCCAGCACCGCACCCTGGTTCATCGCGACCACCCGGTCCGAAACCTTGGATACCAGTGTCATGTCGTGTTCCACCATCAGCACCGTGATACCCAGTTCGTTCTTGATATCGGCGATCCAGAATGCCATGTCGTCGGTTTCCTCGACGTTCAGGCCCGACGATGGCTCGTCCAGCAACAACAGTTTGGGTTCGGTGCACAAGGCGCGCCCGAGTTCGACCACCTTGCGCACGCCATACGGCAGGCCGGCGACCATCGAGTCGCGGTGGTGCTGCAGGTCGAGGAAGTCGATGATCTTTTCGGCCTTTTCGCGCGCCTCGATCTCGGCCTTCATGGTCTTGCCGGTGAAGAACAATTCGCTCCAGAAGCCGGTCTTGCGGTGCGTATGGCCGCCAATCAGCAGGTTGTGCAGCACCGAGGCATGCTCGAACAACTCGATGTTCTGGAACGTGCGCGCAATGCCCAGTGCCGCGATGTCATGCGGCGGATGGTCGGTCAGCTTCTCGCCCAGGTAGGTGATCTCGCCGGCGGTCGGGGTGTAGATGCGGCTGATCAGGTTGAACACCGTGGTCTTGCCGGCGCCGTTGGGGCCGATCAGCGTGAACACCTCGCCAGCGTTGACGTCGAAACTGACGTTGTCGACCGCCAGCACGCCGCCAAAGCGCACAGTGAGGCCCTTTGCCGACAGGAGATGGTCGTTCATGCTGCTCATCTCAGCCGGTCCGACTTCTGGAACGATTTCTGCCGCTTGAACATGCCCTTGCGGTAAAACGGGAAGGTCTGCAGATAGGTGCGGATCTTCAGCCAGCGGCCATATAGTCCCATGGGCTCGAACAGCACGAAGGCGATCAGCACCAGGCCGTAGACCAGGCCCTGCAGACCGGGTGCCTGGCCGATGAAGGTGGGCAGGTGGTCCTTGCTCAGCGCGATGACCTGCGGCATGGAGATGAGGAAAATCGCCCCCAGGAATGCGCCATGCACAGACCCCAGGCCGCCGATCACCACCATCAGCAGCAGGTCGATCGACTGGAGGATGTTGAACTGCTCGGGCGAGATAAAGCGCAGCTTGTGCGCGTACAGCGCGCCCGCGACGCCGGCCAGCGCGGCCGAGATCGCGAACGACAGGGTCTTGTAGCGTGCCAGGTTGATGCCCATGCTCTGGGCCGAGATCTCCGAGTCGCGAATCGCCACGAAGGCGCGCCCGGTGGACGAGCGCAGCAGATTCAGGATGCCCACTGTCGCAGCGATCGTGATGACCAGGCACAGGACGTAGAACTCGGTGGCGGAGCCGAGCACCCAGCCGAACAGGTCGGGCGATTGGACGCTCATGCCTGAATTGCCGCCGGTAACCGACTCCCAGCGTGCAAAAACTTCCTCCACGATGAAGCCGAAGGCGATGGTGGCGATACCCAGATAGATGCCCTTGACCCGCAGCGCCGGCAGACCCACGATCACACCCACCGCCGCCGCGATGCCCGCGGCCAGCGCCAGCGCGAACGGGAACGGCACGCCCATGGTCGTGAAAACCGCCTGGGTATAGGCGCCCACCCCGAGAAAAGCCGCATGGCCGATCGAGAACTGCCCGGTAAAGCCGGCCAGCAGCATCAGGCCCAGGCCGGCGATCGCGTAGATCAGGATGAAGGTGAGCTGGGCCAGCCAGTACTCGTCGATCAGCCATGGCGCGGCAGCCAGCGTCAGCAGCATCAGGCTGTACCAGAACATGTGGCCGCCATGCTTGGCGAGCCGGATGTCCTGCGCGTAGTCGGTCTTGAAAATAAAACGCATAGTCAGCTGGGAACAGAGCTTGCGGCTTCGCTGCGGCGGTTTGTCGCGCAAATTCTCATACCTTCTTCCTCAGTTTTTCGCCAAACAGGCCATTGGGCTTGACCATCAGCATGATCAGCACCACCACATACGGTGCCACGTCTTTGACTCCCGCCGGCGCATAAAAACCGGCCAGAGACTCGACGATGCCGATGATCAGGCCGCCGACGATCGCGCCCGGCAGGCTGCCGAAGCCACCCACCACCGCGGCCGGGAAGGCCTTCAGGCCGATGAATCCCATATTCGCGTGCACGAAAGTGATCGGCGCCAGCAGCAGCCCGGCCACGGCTGCGACCGCCGCGGCCAGGCCCCACACCAGGCCGTTGATGCGCTTGACCGGGATTCCCATGTAGTAGGCGGCCAGCTGGTTCTGCGACGCGGCCTGCATCGCTATGCCGACCTTGCTGTACTTGAACAATGCATACAGCGCCGCGCACAATACGGCAGTGACCGCGATCACGACCATCTGCTCGACGTTGATCACCAGTGTGCCCAGGCGCCAGATCTGGTCCTTGTAGGGAACCGGCATGACATGGGTTTCGGTTCCGATCACCGGAATCATCGTGATGACGCCGCGCGCCACATAGCCGATGCCGATGGTCAGCATCACGATCGTGAACGCCGGCTGGCCCAGGATGGGGCGAATCACGACCCGCTCGATCAGGAAGCCGAACAGGCCCATGCCGGCGACCGCGCACAGCACCGCCAGCCAGAACGGGAAGTCGAGCATGGTCATGCACGCCAGGCCGCCAAAGGCGCCCAGCATCATCAGGTCACCCTGCGCGAAGCTGACGGTTTCCGTGCCTTTGTAGATCAGCACGAAACCCAAGGCGATCAGTCCGTAAATGCATCCCTGGGCAATGCCACTGATCACCAGTTGAACAATTAGCACGCATTCCCCTGTTTTTCAATTGGGTCGTTTATAGCGGCTTTGCGTCCGATCGCCGCGAGGGTTGTCCCCGATAGGCTTGCTGGTGCGCGGTCTGTTTAATCGATTGCATGGTCAACACCGTGCAAACCCGCCAGATCGACGTGGTCACTTTGGTGACACTGGCGCGCCCCGACGTGCGCAACGCAGTGGATTCCGACACCGCCAAGGCGCTGTACCAGGCCTTTGTCGAATTCGATGCCGATCCGCAGGCGCGTGTAGCGGTGTTCCATGGCGACCATGGCCATTTTTGCGCCGGTTGGGACCTGCAGGCCGGGGCCCGCGCCCAGGCGGCCGCGCCAGATGCCGCGCAAGCGATGGTGGCTGCTTTCGATTTCGATCCAGCTCAAGCGCCGGTGCAAGGCCCCATGGGTCCGTCGCGCTTGTTGCTGTCCAAGCCGGTCATTGCCGTGGTCAGCGGTGCGGCGGTTGCCGGTGGCATGGAGCTGGCCCTGTGGTGCGACATGCGGGTGATGGAGCAGGGTGCCTATTTCGGCGTTTATTGCCGGCGCTTTGGCGTTCCACTGATTGATGGTGGCACGGTGCGCCTGCCACGGCTGATCGGCATGGGCCACGCGATGGACCTGATCCTTACCGGGCGCAAGGTGGAGGCCGCCGAGGCGCTGCAGATGGGTCTGTGCAACCGGGTGGTGCCGACCGGCTCCGGCCTGGCGGCGGCGTTGGATCTGGCCGCGCAACTGGCGGCGTTCCCGCAGGCCACAATGCTGGCCGACCGTGCCAGCGCCTACGCGCAATGGGAGCTGCCGCTAGCCCGGGCGCTACACCAGGAGTGGGAAGGCGGCAAGCAATGCCTGGGCGATGCGCTCTGCGGCGCGGCCCGATTCTCCGCCGGCGCAGGACGGCACGGAAAGTTCTAGGCCAGTGTCGGCAGCACACGCGGCTGTCCGTTGTCGTCGATGGCCACGTAGGTCAGTGAAGCCTCGGTCACCTTGACATAGGTTTTCTGGGCCCGGAAGCGCTCGGCGTAGACCTCCACCTGTACCGTGACCGAGGTGCGGCCAACCCGCGTGACCGAGGAAAAGAACGACAGGATGTCGCCCACCCGCACCGGCTGCTTGAAGACAAACTGGTTCACCGCCACGGTGGCCTGCCGGCCCAGGGTATAGCGCGCCGGTATCACCGCGCCGGCCATGTCGACCTGGGCCATGACCCAGCCGCCGAAGATGTCGCCGTTCGCATTGCAGTCGGACGGCATCGGGATCACCTTGAGCACCAGTTCCTTGTCGGTGGGCAATTGGACCCCGGGCGCACTGGCATTGGAAGACGTAGTCACAATCGGGTCCTGATCTGCGGTGGGCCGACCGGGTGCGTGTCACGTACCGGCGACCTGCCAGCATAGTTAACTGGAAGCCCCGGATTGTCCCCCATGCGCCGCGCCGCACAACTGAGCTCCCCGACCATCACCGTCCCTGCCGATGCGCCAGCCGAGGCACGGCGATCGGACTGGGCCACCTTGGCGCGCCTGCTGCCGTACCTGTGGGAGTACAAATGGCGCGTAGGCATTGCGCTGGCATTCATGGTCGGTGCCAAGCTGGCCAACGTCGGCGTGCCACTGCTGCTCAAGGAACTGGTGGACGGGCTGAGCCCGAACGGAGGGCGCAACCTGGCACAGGCGGCGTCCGCCGATATGGTGCAGGCGGTGCTGGTGGTGCCGATGGCGCTGCTGTTGGGCTACGGGTTGCTTCGACTATCGACCACGCTGTTCACCGAGCTGCGCGAGCTGGTGTTTGCCAAGGCGACGGAGGGTGCGGCGCGCTCCATCTCGCTGCAGGTGTTCCGGCACCTGCATGCGCTCAGCCTGCGCTTTCACCTGGATCGCCAGACCGGCGGCATGACGCGCGACATCGAGCGCGGCACGCGCGGAGTGCATTCGCTGATCTCCTATTCGCTGTACAGCATCGGCCCGACGCTGATCGAGGTCACCCTCGTGCTGGCGCTGCTGGCGGTGAAGTTCGACGTCTGGTTCGCCTGGATCACCATCATCGCGCTGGTTTTCTACATCACCTTCACCGTGACCGTGACGCAGTGGCGGACCCAGTTCCGGCGCCAGATGAACGAGCTCGATTCGGTGGCGCACAGCCGGGCTATCGACTCGCTGCTGAACTACGAGACCGTCAAGTACTTCAACAACGAGGAGTTCGAGGCGGGCCGTTACGACGAAAGCCTGGAGCGCTATCGCAAGGCAGCCATCAAGAGCCAGAGAACGCTGAGCATGCTCAACACCGGCCAACAGCTGATCATCGCGGGCTCGCTGGTGGCGATGCTGTACCGCGCGACACAGGGCGTGGTCGACGGGCGCATGACCCTGGGCGACCTGGTGATGGTCAATGCATTCATGATCCAGCTCTATATTCCGCTCGGCTTCCTGGGCACGCTATACCGCGAGATCAAGCAGAGCCTGACCGACCTGGACAAGATGTTCCGGCTGATGGAGCAGGAGCGCGAGATCGCCGACCCGCCCGATGCGCCGCCGCTGGCGACCGATGGTCCGCCGCCGGTGCGCTTCGAGCATGTGGACTTTGCGTACGACAGCGGCAAGCCCGACAGGCCCGGTGAGATCAGTGAGCCCGGTGCGCCGGCGTCGCGACGCACCATCTTGCACGACATCACATTCGACATACCGGCCGGCAAGACAGTTGCCGTCGTCGGGCCGTCGGGCGCTGGCAAGTCGACACTGGCACGCCTGCTGTACCGCTTTTACGACGTGCAGGGCGGCCGGATCACGATCGCCGGCCAGGATATCCGCAGGGTCACCCAGTCCAGCGTGCGCCGGGCGATTGGCATCGTGCCGCAGGACACCGTACTGTTCAACGACACCATCGCCTACAACATTGCCTATGGCAGCCCGGGCGCGAGTCAGGAGCAGGTGGAACAGGCGGCGCGGGCCGCGCGCATCCACCATTTCATCATCAGCACCCCGGCCGGCTACGAGGCGACCGTCGGCGAACGCGGACTGAAGCTGTCGGGTGGCGAAAAGCAGCGGGTGGCGATTGCGCGCACGCTGCTCAAGAATCCGCCGATCCTGATCTTCGACGAGGCCACCAGCGCGCTGGACTCGGCCAACGAGCGCGCCATACAGGCCGAACTGCAGACGGTGGCGCACAACAAGACCACGTTGGTGATCGCGCACCGGCTGTCGACGGTGGTCGACGCGCACGAGATCCTGGTGATGGATGGCGGACGCATCGTCGAACGCGGATCGCATCTGCAACTGCTCGCGGCGCGCGGTCGTTATGCGCAGATGTGGGAGCTGCAACAGTCGGCCGAATAGGGCACGGCTTCACCGTACCGCATGCTGCTGCGGGATCTCGGGACAACGGTGTCGTGTCGACCTACCTGGATATCACCGGCCTGGTCGACAGTTCGGGCGAGCGCGGGCTGCTGGGCCTGGCCTTCGACCCTGCATTCGCCAGTAATGGGCGCTTCTATGTTGACTACATCGACAAGAGCCAAAACACCGTGGTGTCCGCGTTTACCGCGCTGTCATCGAGTGCCGTAAGTGTCGATTCAGCATCGGAAAAGAACATACTGACCGTGCAGCAGCTGGCGGGTGAGAGCAACCACAAGGCGGGCTGGATCGGGTTTCGCAATAGCGATCCCGGGCCGCTGTATATTGCAACTGGCGACGGTGACAGTTCCAACGACCCGAACAACGTCGCGCAGAACCTGTCCAGCAACCTGGGCAAGTTGCTGCGGGTGACGCCACTGGCCAACGGTGGCTACAGCGTGCCGGCGAGCAACCCGTTTGTCGGCGTCGCCGGCAATGACGAAATATGGGCCTATGATTTGCGCTTTGGGTGGCGGCGACCGCATGGCCGCGGCATCCGACGGCGCACCTGAAACTCGGCGCAGCCTGTTGGCTGCGTGGACACGATGCCGGTCGCACCGGTCCGTCGTCCAGTTGCGCCGCCAATAACGTGTGTCAGGCTGCCGCTTTGCGCTGTTTGCGACCTGCGGCACAACCAATCAGTCCAAGGCCGGCCAGCAGCAAGGCATAGATTCCGGGTTCGGGTACAGCAGTGGCGAAACCCAGCTGCGCGCTGGCAACCCGCTGCAGCGTAAGTGCGTCCGTCACGCTGATCCCCGGATGGGCTTGTCGGGGGCTGCGGCGTCGAACGACTATGATGCACAAGGCGGAACAGGCGGGTCGCAGAGCGCGAGAGCGCGAGACCGCGCAATCGGGTGAACGATCGAATGAAGACTGGCGCGCAGGCGGAACCGGACCACAATTGTGACGTGCTGGTGATTGGTGGCGGACCCGCAGGTTCCACTGTGGCTAGTCTGCTGGCGGAAAAAGGCCACCATGTGGTGTTGCTTGAAAAGGCCCAGCACCCGCGATTTCACATCGGTGAGTCGCTTCTCCCGGCCAACTTGCCCTTGTTCGAGTCCATGGGCATCGCGGACGAGATCAGGGCCATCGGAATGTTCAAGCCGGGTGCCGAGTTTGTCTCGCCGCACCACAGCTGGACCCAGACCTTTCAATTTGCGCAGGCCTGGGATAAATCCATGCCGCATGCCTACCAGGTTGAACGCGCCGTGTTCGACCACATCCTGATCCGCCATGCGCGGCGCAAGGGCGCTGAAGTAAATGAAGGCTGCAAGGTAACCGCTGTCGACCTCTTGGCCCAGGGTGGCGCCCGCGTGACTGCGATGCACGATGATGGCCGCATGCAACACTGGCAGGCTCGGTATCTGGTCGACGCCTCCGGGCGCGACACGTTTCTGGCCCGGCGGTTCAAAACCAAGGAACGCAACCCCCGGCACAACAGTTCGGCCGTCTATGCCCATTTCAGCGGCGCCCGCCGCCACGAGGGCGACGCTGCGGGCAACATCACGATATTTTGGTTCGAACACGGCTGGTTCTGGTTCATCCCCTTGTTGAACGGCCTCACCAGCGTTGGCATGGTGACCTGGCCGCACCACATGAAAACCAGGGGCGGACGCAGTGTCGAGCAGTTTTTGCTCGACAACATTGCTGCATCGCCGCAGCTCGGTGCGCGCCTGGCCCATGCCAGCCTGGTCACCGATGTCGAGGCGACCGGCAATTTTTCTTATGTTGCAAAAAGCAGTCACGGACGAGACTACCTGTTGCTCGGCGACGCCTATACCTTCATCGACCCGGTTTTTTCTTCGGGTGTCTGGCTCGCGATGCACAGTGCCGTGGCGGGCGCGGAGGCAATTGACTCCTGCCTGAACGCCCCGGGCCGCGCGGCGGTCGCCTTGAAGCGGTTCGACCGCCTGATGCGCCGTGGCCCAAGAGAATTCTCCTGGTTCATTTACCGGGTCACGAACCCGATCATGCGCGACCTTTTCATGGGGCCGAGCAATGTCTTTCGGGTTCAGGAGGCCATGCTGTCGGTGCTCGCGGGAGATGTGTTTGGCAAGACGCCGATCTGGCGCTCGATCTTCATCTTCAAGATGCTGTACTACGGCGCAAATATCCTGCAACCCAGACGGGCGTTCAAGGCCTGGAAACAGCGCCGTTCGAACATCCGCACGGTCGATGACCAATAGAAGGTTTGCCGATAACCCGCTATGGACCCTGTATGAACATGTGGCCATGCTCATCGGATTTGGAGGCCTTGTCGTTCTGTGTGTAATCTGGCTGCCATTTGCGATGCTGCTGCATCCTTTGTTGCCCAGGCGCACGGGACAGGCCATCGGTCGGTGGGTCATCATGGCCGTGTTTCGCATCTATGTGCGCCTGTTGACAACCCTGTGCGCCTGCCGATTCGATCTGTCCGAACTTGACCAGTTGCGCGATGCCGGCCAGCTGATCGTCGCGGCCAACCACCCTACGCTGCTCGACGCGGTGCTGATCATCTCGCGCATGCCCAATGCCATCTGCGTGATGAAGTCCAGCCTGATGAACAACCTGCTGTTCGGGTCGGCCGCCCGCCTGGCCCGCTATGTGCGCAACGACGCTGCGCTGCAGATGCTCAGGCAAAGCCGCGAAGGCCTGCATGAAGGGGCTCAACTCGTCATGTTCCCCGAGGGAACCCGTACCCGGAATTTTCCCCTGGACCCGCTGACGCCAACGCTGGGAATGATCGCCAGGCGCTCGGGCGCACCCGTACAAACAGTGCTGCTGGAGTTTTCCACGCCGTACCTGGGCAAGTCCTGGTCGTTGTTTCGCAGACCCACTTTGCCCCTGCACTGCCGGGCCCGGCTGGGTCGACGATTCGAGGCGCGGTGGGATTACGCCGAATTCACCCGCGAGCTCGATGCCTATTTCCGGCAGGAACTCAAGCCCACACTGCAAGCCCCGGCCAATGTCGATTCAGCGGCCCATCCCGGTTGACCAAGGATGATCCAATCCACGCCGTCCGCTTGCAGCACCCACCTGGTGCTGATCCCCAGCTACAACCCCGGCGCCCAGGTATTCGCGACCGTGCGCCAGGCCCGCGCCCAATGGAATCCGGTCTGGGTGGTCGTCGACGGCAGCACCGATGGCACCGGGCAGCAATTGCAGGAGATGGCGCGGGGCGATCCCGGGCTGCACATCATCGCCCTGCCACACAACCAGGGCAAAGGTGCGGCTGTGCTGGAAGGGATTTCGCAAGCGGCGCAAGCCGGTTTCACGCACGCGCTCACGATGGACAGCGATGGCCAGCACCCGGCCGACTCCATTCCCGCCTTTATGGCGGCCTCCCAGGAAAAGCCGGGCGACATGGTGCTGGGCAAGCCAGTGTTTGGCGCCGACGCGCCCGCGCTGCGCGTCTACGGCCGCAAGGTCTCCAATGGCTGGGCCAATCTGGAGACCCTGTGGATGGGCATTGGCGATTCGCTGTGCGGGTTTCGCGTCTACCCGATCGCGCCGCTGATAAGAATCATGCGCGGCAATCCATTCATGCGCCGTTTCGACTTCGACCCCGAGGCGGTGGTTCGCCTGTGCTGGGCGGGCGTGCGTCCGCTGAACATGGATGCGCAGGTGCGCTACCTGTCGCAAGAAGAAGGCGGTGTTTCGCATTTCAATTACCTGCGCGACAACACGCTGCTGACCTGGATGCACGCCCGCCTTTTGCTGGGCTTCCTGCTGCGCCTGCCATGGCTGATCGTGCGCCGCCTGCGCTGAACACGACATGAACGACTCCCCCCAGCGGACCAGCGCGCTCAAGTCCGACCCCCGGCTGGACCAGTATTTTGCCGGCGAGGCGCAGCGCCGGGCCGTCACCAAGGCGATGTTCGACCAGGCTGCACCCGGATACGACAACGCCGAAAGCTTGACCTCCCTGGGACGTGGCGCGCCGTACCGGCACGAGGTTTTGCAGCGCAACGGCCTGAAGGCTGGCATGGCGCTGCTCGACGTGGCGGCCGGTACCGGCCTGGTCACCATCGCTGGCCACGCATTGGTGGGGCCGACCGGATGCGTGTGGGCGCTCGACCCGTCGCCCGGGATGCTGGCGGAACTGCGCAAAAAAGTCGATGTGCAAACCATCGAGGGCTACGCCGAGTCGATCGCGTTGCCGGATGCCCAGGTCGATTTCGTATCGATGGGTTATGCGCTGCGCCATGTCGGTGACCTGGGCCTGGCCTTTGCCGAATACCTGCGCGTGCTGCGCCCGGGCGGAGTCGTCTGCATCATGGAGATCAGCCGCCCGCGCAACGCGCTGTTGCGCGGCCTGCTTCGTTGTCACATCGCTTTTGTGGTGCCGCTGTTGGCCCGTTTGACGCGGCGCCACGCCGACGTGCACCGTCTGTGGCAATACTATGGTGACACCATCGAAGCCGCGATCGAACCCGAACATGTCCTTGACGCGCTGCGCCGCGCCGGATTCACCGACGTGGCCTGCAGCGTGACCTTGGGCGTCCTGCGTGACTACTGCGCGCGCAAGCCGTGCGGCTGGGGTCAGGTCTCGCATCTTGCCCCCAACGCGTCAGGGAGGGCATAAGGCAGGACCTGACCCAGCCCCCCCCAGACCCCCTCTCAGACCCTCTCACGGTAACCGATCAGGCCGCACCGTTTGCGCGGTCCTTGATGCCCCTGCCAACGAGACCTTGTGCAATGAACGTGAGTACCAGGGCATTGAGCGATACCCCTTCCGCACGTGCGCGTGTCGCCAGTTGGGCGTGTATGGTCTTCGGTACGCGAGCAACGAACTTGCCGGAAGCGATACCACCGCTGTTCGGGGTCGGCACTGGCAGCTTCTTCGATTTCAAGGCTGCGATAGTCGCCTTTAGAGCTTCGCGGCCGTTTTCGATGGCCTCATCTACGCTCTCGCCGTCCGAAATGCATTCGGCAAAGTCGGGGAACGAAATGAGGAACCCACCGCCTTCTTCTGCCGAAAGCGGGCGTACTTCAAAAGGGTAGTCGGTCAGCTTGCTCATAGGTCATACTCCATCGATGAGTTCGACGAACTTGCGCACGTAGATCGGCTTGATAGGCCGGTGCGCTGGCACGGACAGCGTACGACCGTCTCCACGAATGAACACGCAGTGGCTGCTTTTCTGATGCCGCCAGTCGATGTCGTTCTGGCGTGCGACCGTTTGTAGTTCACCGATCTGCCAATCGAGCTGGCTTCGCCGCATGGATGCGAGGAGCTTGGCCGCCGCGTTCATGCGCAATGATACTACTGGCGAAATCACCGCTAGGCAACCAATGTGGGAGGCTGGGGTCAGGTCTCGTATGTTGCCCCCAACGTGTCAGGGAGGGGGCATAAGTTAAGACCCGACCCTCTGCCCCGGAACTGTCAAAGCCGGGTCTGAGGCGGCGCACCGTTAGAGATCGAGCACCAGCCGCGGCGACTTGGATCGCGAGCAGCAAGGCAGGAACTGGTCGTTGATCGCCTGTTCGTCCGGCGATAGGTACATGTCGCGGTGGTCCGGCGTACCGTCCAGCACCCGCGTCAGGCAGGTGCCGCACACGCCCTGTTCGCAGGAGGTCATGACCTTCACTCCGGCTTGGGCCAGTGCCTGCACCACCGACTGGTCCTTCGGAACAACGACAACGCGGCCCGAGCTCGCCAACTGCACCTCGAACGCCCCGTCGGCGTCCGACTTCATCGGCTCGGCGGAAAAGAACTCGTAATGCAACTGGTCCTCCGGCCAGTCATTGCCGCGCGCGCTGCTGAGCACGGGATCCATGAAGCCCTTGGGTCCGCAGACGTACAAGTGCAGTCCCGATTCCGGTGTGGCCAGGCGACGGCCAAAATCCAACTTTTGCGTCGACGGCCCGTCGTCGAAATGGAAGTGCGCCCGGTCTGCGAAGCTGGACATGCGGATACGTTCGAGAAAGGCCGTGCGCTCGCGCGAGCGCGTGCAGTAGTGCAGCTCAAAGGACTCACCGACCCGAGCCAACCGCTCCGTCATGCACAGGATGGGTGTGACGCCGATGCCGCCTGCGAACAGAATGCTGTGCCGTGCCGCGTGCGCCAGCGGGAAGTGGTTGCGCGGGGTGCTGACGGTCAGCATGTCGCCTTCGTGCACCAGCTCGTGCATGGCCCGGGAACCGCCGCGCGAGTTGGGGTCCTTCAATACGCCGATCATGTAATGCGCGCTGTCCACCGCGTCGTTACACAGGGAATACTGACGCGTGATCCCGCCAGGCAACTGCACGTCGATGTGCGAACCCGCCGAGAAGGAGGGCAGTCGGCTGCCGTCGAGCGCGACGAGTTCATAAGTGCATATGTCCAGCGCTTCAGTTGCCTTGCGAGTGACGCGCACTTGCAGATCACCAGTCATGGAGCCTTTCTCCGTGTCATTCCGACCCACGTGGTGTGTCTGGGTGGATCTCCAACAAAGTCTATTCGCCTGCCTTGAAGTTCGTCGCCTTCACCACGCCCGCCCAACGCTCGCGCTGGGCCGTAATACTACGCTCGAACGCGTCACCAGCTTCATTCGGAACATCGAAGTTCAGCGCTTCGAGCTTGGACCGAAAGGCTGGTTCGGCTTGGGCCTTCAACGCGGCGGCGCGAATCACCTCTAGTGTGGCCGGGGGCGTGTTGGCCGGCGCGAACAAGCCGAACCAGATCGTGGCGCCGAGGTCCTTATGGCCCAGCTCGGCCAGCGTGGGCACGTCGGGGAAAAACCGGGAGCGTTGCGGCCCAGAGACCGCGAACGCCTTGAGCTTTCCACTGGTGACGTGCGGCAGCGCGCTGGCGAGCTGCGTGAAACCGAGTGGGACCTGGCCTCCCAGCAGGTCGGTGACCTGTGGGATGGACCCCTTGTAGGGCACGTGCACCATGTCCGCCTTCAAGCGTTCGTTCAACTGGTGGCCCAAGAAGTGCGACGGCGTGCCGGGGAGCCGCCGAGACGATGCGCAACCTGCGTGAGGTGGCGCCAACGATCTACTACACCGTGCCGCGGGGCCTGGAGGAGTTGGTTCTCGCGCTGGAACGTGACGCAGCCCTGTGCAAAAACTTCTTCAGCCGACTGAAGCTTCTCTATCCGGCGGGTGCAGCGCTCTCGCCCGCGGTCCGGGCTGCGTTCGACGACATCGCCCTGCGTACCTGCGGTGAGCGGATTCCCATGTCCATGGGTCTGGGAATGACCGAGACGGCACCTTCGGCGCTTTCTGCCCATGTGCCCGAATGGCAAGCCGGGGTCATCGGCCTGCCGTTGCCCGGCGTCGAAGTGAAGCTGGCTCCGATGGGCGACAAACGCGAAGTGCGTTACCGGGGTCCCAACGTGACACCCGGATACTGGCGCCAGCCTGAAATCGGTGTGCAAGCATTTGATGAAGAGGGATACTTTTGCAGCGGCGACGCTGCGAAGTTCATCAACGACGCGGATCCGCAACTCGGACTTCGCTTCGACGGCCGGATTGCGGAAGACTTCAAGTTGGCGAGCGGGACCTGGGTGAACGTGGGCGAACTGCGGACGCGTGTGATCGGGGCGGGCGCTCCTTACGTGCAAGACGTCGTAGTGACCGGCCACGACAGGTCGGACGTCGGCGTATTGATCTTTCTGCAGCCAGCGACCGCGCGCACACTGTCTCAAGCCCTCACCGAGGCAGCGTCACTGACAGACATCGCGCAGGATCTGCATGTGCAAGCGCATCTGAGGCAGATCATTTCCCGGCTCAACGAGCAGGCCACTGGTTCCTCGAACCGCATCGCCAGGGCGGTGCTTCTGGAGCAAGCCCCTTCCATCGAATTGGGAGAGTGCACCGACAAGGGTTCCATCAACCAGCGGACCACACTCAAGGTTCGCGCAGCCCTTGTCGAGGGCATGTTCTCCACGTCTCCCGACCCCAAGCTCCTCTTTCCTTTCAAGGATCAACCATGAATCTGCAAGACATCACCGCCATCGACGTCCACACTCACGCAATGGTGTCACAACGCAATCCACCCGATCCGGTGGCGATAGCTTTCGACGATGCGATGGCGAAGTACTTCAAGCAGACCATGCCCAAGCCGACGATTGCGGAAACGGCGGCCTACTATCGTGAACGCAATATGCTCGCGGTGATCTTCATGGTCGACACGGAACGGGCGACCGGGCAGATGCGCATCCCCAATGAGGAAATAGCGGAAGAGGCGGCGAAGAACCGGGATGCGCTGATCCCCTTTGCCAGCATAGATCCCGCTCGCGGCAAGATGGGCGCCCGTGAAGCCCGCCGGCTGATTGCGGACTTCGGCATCCGCGGCTTCAAGTTCCATCCGTCGCAGCAAGCCTTCTACCCCAACGACCGGGCAGCCTACGACCTCTACGAGGTGATTGCAGAGCACCGGTTGCCGGCCATATTCCATAGTGGTCAAACCGGTGTCGGCGCCGGAATGCCGGGCGGCGGAGGTATCCGGCTGAAGTATTCCGATCCCATGTACCTTGACGACGTCGCGGTTGACTTCCCCGACATGCCGATCATCATTGCGCATCCTTCCTTTCCCTGGCAGGAGAATGCCCTGGCAGTTGCGACACACAAGCCGAACGTCTACATCGACCTTTCTGGTTGGTCGCCGAAGTATTTTCCGCCGATCCTGATCCAGTACGCGAACGGCCTGTTGAAGAAGAAGATGCTGTTCGGGTCCGACTTCCCGGTGATCACGCCCGACCGCTGGCTGGCCGATTTCGCGCAACTGGAGATCAAGCCGGAAGTCCGGCCACTGATTCTGAAGCAGAACGCGATTCGCGTGCTCGGGTTGGATCGTGATCCGGTTTACGGCGTATATCGCCGCTTGGAGGCCCCCGGAGAACCGGGCGCCGATTGTTGCTAACCCCGACCAAACTACTACGAGAATTGCGCATGGAACTTCAACAAACGCCGGTGCTTGTGACCGGGGCGGGGTCCGGCCTTGGCGCCGCGACGTCCCGGTATCTCGCGTCGCAAGGCGCCCGCGTCGCACTACCGGACATCAACCTGGCGGCCGCGCAAACTGTCGCTGCCGAAATCGGAGCCATCGCTATCCATTGCGATGTCACCGGCTCCGCCAGCGGGGAGCAAGCGGTCTTCGAGGCCAGGGCAGTACACGGACCGGCACGCATGTTGGTCAATGTTGCTGGAGGCGGGGTCGGCAGGCGGGTATTCGTGCTGGCGGCACAAGGATTGCGCGATGTACAAGTCAGTGGGGAAGTTGCTGCGCGCGCGACCACTTTAGCGGACCGGCGACGCGCTGCAGCTTGCTTGGCTCATTCACCCGGCTTGAAGTATGTACAACCTACAGCAAGGCCATGCCCCTCACGCCTTGTTGTGTAGCACAAACACGGCTTGCCGCCGCGCAATGCGCCAGCCTTCGTCAGTTGCAACCAGCACATCCTTGAACTCGCCGACGATCTGCCGCACGTCGGCGGGACGGCCGTAAGCACCAATGGTGTCATTGGTGTTCCCGGCCCACAACAACACCAGGCTGCTGGCGTGCGTCTCTCCCGGTGTGATGATATCCACCAGCGTGTTGGTGACAAGATGCCGCGTCATGCGCTCGGCGGGGCGGCCCGCGTAGGCCAGGCGAATGGCGTCGCGGCCTTGGAGCGGCGCTGCGTTTGGCCGTTCCAGCACGGCGTCAGTTGTGAACAGGTTGGCCACGGCAGACGCATCCCCGGCGTCGGCGGCCGCGGCCGCGCGCAATACCGTGTCCTGGCAGGCAGCAACGATCACCCAGCTGTCCAGTACATTCATCGGATCAGATCTCCAGCCACCGGCGCAGCGCGGCACTCACGGCCTCCGGTTGCTCCATGGTTGTCATGTGGCCCGCATCCTCGATGACCACGAGGTCGGCATGCGGCAGCATCGCCTGCATCTCTTGGTGGCGCGCCAGCGGGCTCCACGCATCTTGGCGGCCGCACAGCAGCAAGGCCGGACAACGCAATGCCTTGAGCACGGAGCCCGCATCCGGTCGATCAAGCAGAGCCCGGATCTGGGCCTCGAAAACCTCGGAAGTCTTGCGTTCGATCATCGAAAGAATTGCCTGGAAAACGGGTGCATCGAGGTGGGCCGGCAACACCATGCCTGTTGCCCAGCGTTGCCCCATCTCCCGCATGCCCTGTGTGCGCGCGAGCTGCAACAGAGCCAGGCGATCCCGCCGCTCGGCGTCACCGCCCGGTCCGGCTGCACGGGCCTGGAAGCCAGTGTCCAGCAGCGCGATGCGGGCAATGCGCCCAGGCGCCAGCCGCGCCATTTCGAGCGCGACCCGACCGCCCATGGAGTGACCAACGACGTTCAAGTGCGTATCGCCCGCGTTCTCGAGGATGCTGCGTGCCATGGCGGGAATCGAGTCAAGCAATCCGAAGTCCGGGATGATGCAATGGGCGTTGGGCAGCGCTTGCCGTTGCCGTTCCCAGACCACCTCGTCACACAGAAGTCCCGGGAGCAGGACGACGGTTGGTCGGCTCCTTTGCGGGTCGTCGCGTTGGCCGCTGTTCACTGAGGGCAGGATGTCAGGCATGTGGCATGTCGTCTTCGGTGTAGGTGACGCCGACCAGGGCGTCGGCTGGAATGTCCGGCATTTGCGCGTTCCAGCGCTCCCAATCGGCGCGCATGGCTGCCAGCCTTTCGGGTTCGACGCGAGCGCGGTTCGCACGTTCGCGTTGATCGTTCTCCAGGTTGAACAGGTATTCTCGATTTTCGATGCGCAGGTACTTCCAGTCTCCCATCCGCAGCGCGCGCTGGCCCAGATACTTCATGCGCCAATAAAGAGGACGGGCGAATGAAGTTACCTGGTCGCGCAGCAGCGGCAACAGCGAAATGCCGTCGAACGGATACTCGGGATGGGCCTGCGCACCCGCGGCTTGCACCACCGTGGCCGACCAATCCATCGTCATGCAGTGCTGTTGCGAGACCTGACCCCCAGCGATAACCTGCGGCCAGTGCGCGATCCACGGCACGCGGATGCCGCCCTCGGTCAGGTCCATCTTGCCGCCTATCAGTGGCCAGTTGTCCGAGAAGCGTTCGCCACCGTTGTCGCTGGTGAAGATCACCAGGGTATTGTTGTCCAGACCGTTCCGGCGCAGCGCATCCATGATCCATCCGATACCCTCGTCCATGTGGTGGATCATCCGCTGGTAGGTCTCCACGTTTCCGCCGTCGAGGTGAAACAGGTTGCCGATGCGTGAGGACACTGCGTGGTCCTCGCGGGTTTCCCACGGCCAATGCGGGGCGGTGTAGTGCAGGCTGAGAAAGAAGGGCGACCCCTCCGACGCCATGCGGTCTACGTAGTCCACCGCGCGGCGCGACAACACATCGGTCAGGTACCCCTGGTCGAAACACTCGGTGTCTCCGTCCCACAGATCATGAGCGCCACCCGAACTGCTGTGGTTGAAGTAGTCGATGCCACCCGACATCGGCCCGAGGAACTCCTGGTATCCCGAACGTAGCGGACCGAAGTGCGGAGGAAACCCGAGATGCCACTTGCCGATGAGCGCGGTACGGTACCCTGCCTCCTGCAACAGGGACGCGACCGTGGGATGTCCTGGCGGCAATCCGAGTACGTTGCTGCCGCGACTGGTCTTGCTGTTGATCGGCTCGTCGGCCGCCCCGCGCAGCCGGTACTGGTACCGCGCCGTGGCCAGCGCAAACCGCGTCGGCGAACACACGGGTGAATTGGCATAACCCTGGGTGAAACGGATGCCACCGGCGGCCAGGCGGTCGATGTTCGGAGACACGGCGCCGAACATCGCATCACGGCCGCCGTAACAACCCAGGTCCGCGTAACCCAGGTCATCGGCGACGATGAAGATGACGTTCGGACGCTGCATGGCGCTCATTCCAGTGCCTGGAATCCGGAGGCCTTGACGACACGTGCCCAGCGCGCGGACTCCGCTTCGATCTCCTTGGCGAAGACCGGGCCGGCTTCATCGGCCATCTCGAAACCCATGCCTTCCAGTTTGCTGCGCAGGCCGGCATCGGCGTGGGCGCGCATCGCCGCTTGCAGGATCAGATCCTGCACCGGCTTGGGCGTCGCAGCCGGCAGCAGCAGGCCAAACCACACCGCAGAGGTGAGATCCTGGTGGCCGAGTTCTGCCATGGTGGGCACCTGGCTCAGCGATTTCACGCGCCTGGCGCTGGTTACAGCGAGGGCCTTGAGCTTGCCGGCGCGTATGTGGGGTTCCGAGGTGGCCAATTGGGTGAAGCCGAGCTTGACCTGGCCCCCCAGCAAATCGTTGACCTGGGGCGCCGAGCCTTTGTACGGCACGTGCACCATTTCCGCCTTCAAGCGATCGTTCAGCATGTAACCCAGGAAGTGCGAAGGCGTTCCCGCGCTGTAGGACGCATAAGCCAGCTTGCCGCGCTGGGACTGCAGCCAAGTAGCCAGTTCGGCGAAATCGCGCGCGGGCACGGATGGGTGGGCAACGAGCACCAGCGGCGCCTCGACACCCTTGACCAGTGGGGTGAAGTTCTCCGGCTTCCAGCGCAGTTGCGGGAATGTCGAGGGGTTGATGGTATTGAGCGCCTGCGTCCCCACGAGCAATGTGTATCCGTCGGCGGCGGCGCGCGCAACGGTTTCGGCCCCCACGTTTCCGGATGCAGCCGGCTTGTTGTCGACGATGAACGTCCCGCCGGTCATCCGTCCCATTTGTTCAGCCAGCGCCCGTGCGTAGGTGTCTGGCGCACTGCCCGCCCCTGTCGGAACGACCAGCGTCACAGGTTTCTCGGGCCATTGCGCTGCGAGCAGCGGCCCGGTCAAGGCCATCAGGCCGATCGCGGCCAGAGTCCATCGGCGCGCAAGATGGGTGGGGTTGTTCCGTTTCGTCTTCGTTTCCATGTCGTATCTCCTTGGGTTGATCAAGTGGGTGGCCTTCATCGGCAATCCGGCACCCTGCGGGTTTTCAAAAATTCATCCAGGCTCTCGCCGCGCATCGCGGCATAGACTTCCAGATTGCTTTGCTTTAGCACGCGGGCGAGCTTTTCCATCACGAAGAAGTTGGTTCCGTACTGCAGCAATCCGATCCAGTCGCGGTTGTGCACCAGCTGTTGTTCCTGTTCCGTCAGCTCAGCCTCGCGCATCAGGCCATCGGGGTCCGCAATGAAGCGGGCGCGCCAGGCGGGTTCCGTCATGCGCCAGAAGAACCGGTTGATCCGGAATGCACGATGGCTTGTGCGCAGGTCGAACACGTAGGTTCCGGACAACTGCTCGATTCCGTTCAGTTGCGGATTCATGCTTCTTCCTCGAACAGTGCCACGGTCATCGCGGTGGTCGTGGCGAGGTAGTAGTTCTGGTGCAGCTTTCTGAGTCGGGGTCCCAATGCGCCGCGCATGGCCAACCACATGATCTGCTCCACACTCTCGGCACCGCCCAGGCGCATGTAGTCGGCATGGGTCATGCGGGTCAGCTGCTCCGGATCGTTCTGCAGCAGCTCCAGAAAACGATGGTCCCATGCCTCGTTGTTGAAGCCCGTACGCTCTCCGTGCACCTGGTGCGACAACCCGCCAGTACCGACAATAGCGACCCGCAGGTCTTTCGGATAACTCTCGATCGCGCGACGTACTGCCTGCCCCAACTTCCAGCAGCGCGTGGGGGTCGGCAACGGAAACTGCAGCACGTTCACCGCGATGGGGACCACCGTGCCAGGCCAGTCCGGCTGGTGCGGCCACAGCAGTGGCAGCGGCGAGGCGCAACCGTGGTCCAGGGGCCGGTGTTGAAACGTCGCGATATCGAACTCGTCGTTGACCAGCGATTCGGCCATGTGGACCTGAAATTCGACGTCGCCCCGAATCGGCGGCAGGTTGCGCAGGCCGGCTCCTTCGTCGGCAATCGCGAATTCGCTGCCGACGCCGAGCGAGAACGTGGGATAGAGGTCGAAAAAGAATGCGGAGCAATGGTCGTTGTAAAAGAACACCAGCGTGTCCACTTCCCGCTGCGCCAGCCAACGTGCCACCGGCAGGTAGCCATCGAACAGGGGTTTCCAGGCCAGATCTTGTTGCTTGCCCTTGTCGTACGCGACGCCGATCGTGGGCACGTGCGAGGTACCGATTCCACCAATGATGCGAGCCATTCCCGTCATCCTCGGATCGTCAAGGTTACTGCCGACTGAAGCGTCGGCAATAACCGTCCGGCCCCCCAAGGGGGTGCGAGAAAACCTGGGACAGCCCGGCGTTTTTTAGTGTGTGCCCCCAGCCCTGGCGTCGCCAGGCCCCCCGAGGGGGTGCAAGAAAACTTGGGAGCGGCCCGGCGTTTTCTCACGAGAGGCCTTGCAGTATGTCGGCAACGAGCCGGGGGTGTGTGAGTGCAACTTCATGCCCCGCGGGCACAGCAACGTAGTTCCACCGGGGATCGGCCTTGACGCGCGCCTTGATCGGAACAAACGGCGGCATGGAAGGCTGCGTGCAATCGATGTAGGTCCGGCGCGGTACTGCATAGGGACCGCCACGGTGCAAGACCAATGGCTGCTCGCTGGTCATTGCCGGATGGGGAGTCATGCGCTTGTTGATGTCGTCCAGCAGGGGGCCGGTGACGCCCCAGATGGCGGCAGATGGCGCAAACGCCTTGTAGCCCTGGCCCTTTTCCTGCGTTTCCTGCCGCGCTCTGGCTCTTCCGCCAGCCGGCACGAGGTCATAAAGACTCTGGCCGCTCTCCGGCAGGAAGGCGTCGAGGTACACGACATGGGCGATGCGCTCAGGCCGGCGGTCGCATACGCCCGTCACCACCATGCCCGCATAACTGTGGCCCACCAGCACGACGTTGCGCAGCTGTTCCTTGTCGAGCAGCGCAATTACCTCATTGATATGCGTATCGAGGTTGACGTCCGGGCCGTTCTCATGCTGCCTCTCCGCCAGTCCCTTGAGCGTTGGAGCAAGTACCCGGACCCCTGATTTTTCAAGCAATGGCTTGACCGCGTCCCAGGCCCATCGGCCGTGATAAGCGCCGTGGATCAACACATAAGTCTTGGTTCCGGCCGAGGGTGTCGCACATCCGGTCATGACGGCGGCGCCCGCGGCGAGCATGGCGGCCAGGTAGTCGCGCCTTTGCATGTTGGTAGTCCGTTGCGGTTTCATAGTGTCTCCGTGCGCCGATCCAGACCGGCAAAGTGTGGTTAAAACGAAAGAGTCCTGAGCCGAAAGCCGTGGCCAAGCGTCGGCCAAGCGTCGGTTTCTGGCGTTAGGTCGAGAGGCCTGGGGCTCACTCGACAGGTCTCAAGGCGTATGAAGCATAGGTCTGCTGAACTATGCAGTCCAATGCAAAGAATGTTCAATTGCATATCATCTACGTCATGAAAAGCAGTTTGACCCGCCTGCGCGAACTCAAACTTCGCCATTTGCATTTCCTGGTTGCATTGGCCGAGGAACGCAATCTCGGCCGAGCAGCGACGGCGGTCCATCTGACGCAGCCGGCAGCGTCGCGCATGCTGATTGAAATGGAGCGAACGTTCGGCCGGCCGTTGTTCGAGCGTGGGCGCCATGGTGTTCATCTATTGCCGGGAACCGAGCAAGTGCTGCGCTTTGCGCGGATGGCGTGCGCGGAGGAGCGATTGGTCGCGCGTTATCTTGAGTCACCCGACAACGCCGCACCCGTGCGTATTGGATGCCTGCCGAGCATCCACACGATCGTGGTCGATGCGGTACGCGCGTGCAAGAAAGGGCGCCGCGTGGGAAACGTTACGCTGCGCGAGGATACGTTGGACCGGCTGATGCCGCTGCTGGCAGACGGCGAGTTGGACCTGGTTGTGGGGCGCTACAACCCCCTGCTGCCGGGCGAGACCTTCTGCTTTGACCACCTCCTCGACGAGCCCTTGTCGGTAGTGGCTGGACCAGCGCACCCCCTTTTGGAGAAGAAGCGGATTTCACGTGGGGACCTGCGCGAATGGCCTTGGCTGATGCCGGTGCGCACGTCCTCGCTCTATCCACATTTCGCGGCGCTGTTTGCAGGCTTGGACCCGCCCAGGGACCTGATCGAATGTGGCTCGGCGTTGTCGACCCAGGCGTTCATACAGGACAACGCCACGCTCGGCTTGCTGAGTTCGAGCGTGGCTGTCCGCCTTGCCGGTTGCGGAATGCGTAGGCTTCCTGTGCGGATGACAACGGCGCCAGGCGGACTTGGCATTTACCGTGTCCGTGATCGACTGGTCTCGGATGGACCTGCTGCGATGGCCAAGGCCCTCCTGGACGCGGCGGGCGCGACTGGGGGTCAGGTCTCGTATCTTGCCCCCAACGCATCAGGGAAGGCACAAGGCAGGACCTGACCCTCATCGCACGTGACCCTCATCGCACGCATTGGTGATCACGCCGGCGAGTTCCGGGTCGCGTACCATATCGACTGGATTCGACAAGGAGTAGCACATGGATCGACTGGATCGCATCACGCAACAACCTGAAGTAATGGGCGGCAAGGCGTGCATCCGCGGCATGCGCGTCACGGTTGGCATGGTTGTGGGCCAAATTGGCGCGGGTCAAAGCGTCGACGAAGTCCTGGCCGATTACCCCTATCTCGAACGCGAAGACATCATGCAGGCGCTTCGCTACGCCGCATGGCGAGCCGAAGAACGCGAGGTCACGCTGGCGACCGCATGAAGCTATTGGTTGACATGAACTTGTCGCCACGTTGGGTCGGCGTGCTGGCGGACGCGGGCTTCGAGGCAGTGCACTGGTCAACACTCGGAGCGAACAACGCGCCAGATTCGGAGATCATGGCCTACGCCAGCCAGAATGACTTCGGACTTGGGGTCAGCGGACTGGGGGTCAGGTCTCGTATCTTGCCCCCAAGGCGTCAGGGAGGGCACAAGGCAGGACCTGACCCTCCTCGCCCCTCCTCGCCTCCGAACCGAATCACACCATTGCGCCGTTGATCGAAATCACCTGGCCCGATATGTAGCCCGCCTGCTCGGAAGCCAGGAACGCAACCAGATCGGCCACTTCCCGTGGCTGCCCGACGCGCTGCATCGGTACCAGCTTCCTGACTGCCTCGGCGTCGAACTGGCCGGCGATCATGTCGGTGGCGATCAAGCCGGGTGCCACGGCATTGACGGTCACGCCGCGGCTCGCCAGTTCCAGCGCCAGCGACTTGCTGGCCGCATGCAAGGCGCCCTTGGCGGCGGAATAATTCACCTGGCCGCGGTTGCCCGCCACCGCGGCCACCGACGAAATGCTGATGATACGGCCCCAGCGCGTTCGCAACATCGGCATCGTCAGCGGTTGCGTCACGTTGAAGAAACCGTTCAGCGACACATCCACGACACGGTCCCATTGTTCACCGCGCATGCCGGGAAAGACGGCGTCATCGTGGATGCCGGCGTTGTTCACCAGCACCTGGATGGCACCCGCTTCCAGCAGCGTTTCCAGCGCAGTCGCCGTGGCGGCGCGGTCGGTGACGTCAAAGGCCGTCGCTTCGGCGCTGCCGCCGTCGGCCACAATCTGCGCCACCAGTGCCTGCGCCTTGTCCTGAGCGCGGTTGGCGTGCACGATGACGTGCAGTCCGTCCGCGGCAAGGCGCCGGCAGATGGCCCCGCCAATGCCGCCGCTGCCGCCGGTGACAAGGGCTCGTTTGGGCTTGGGCGAGGTTGTCAAGCGGGCCTCCTGGGCGGCCGCTTCGTGACGACCGCCTCTGCGATGGGGAACAGGACGACCTGGGATGGCACGGCGTTTCTTATGCTGCGAGCGCGTCCAGCACCACCGTGGCCCGTCCATCGAGCAGACAAAGCTGGTAGTGGTGGACCTGGAACTGGTACAGGATCAGCCGCGCGTCACCCAGCAGGCGTTCGGCGCTCACGCGGATCGGCCCGGTCAGATTATCGATCCGCTCGACGTGCAGGTTGAGGGCGCGTACGCTGGCGAGGTAACCCCGGCCCGGTGCAGCGTTCTCCGGCGCCAGCAATGCACCATGCACGGCCATGGCCTGGGCTGCGTATTCCACACCAATGGCGGCGCCCAGTCTGTCGTGGGCCCGCAGCGGATGGTCCGATGCGGTATGGCTGAGGGCTTCACATACGATACGCTGCTGGTCCCATTCCAGCACCGCGTCCAGCAGGCACATGCGGCCCCGGTGCGGGATGTGGGCAGCAATCCAATGGCGGTCTCTCGAGTCGTTCGCCGGGCCGCCCCAAGGACGACTACACCCCCCCGGGGGGCCAGGCGAAGCCTGGTTTGGGGGCTCTAACATGGCCGCAGGTTCAGTTGCAGTTGCATCGGGGGCAGGTAATCGAGTACCACAGGCCCTGAGTGGCCGAGCGCGATGTGTTCCAGCAAGGGCAGGGCGCGCAGGGCCGGTATCCGCAGGCGCAAGGTTTCCAGCGCCGCGTCGTCCATCGTGTCTGCCGGACGGCTCGACGGGCTGGTCCGGAACGACCCGATCGAGGTCGCGCTGCGCCGGGGACTGAGCAGCAGAGCCACGCCACCACAATCGGGCGTGTCGCGCTTGGCGTACAGCGGTTGCGGGTATTCGCTGTCATAGGCGATCAGCAACACCGGCTTTCCGTCGCACGCCACCTGGGCCAGCGCGTCCAGCAGACCGGCGCCAAAGCTGGCATCAAACGCGCCAATAACCTGGCAGGGCGCCATGCTGCGGCTGGCAATGCCCCAGTAGCCGGCCACGGCGTTGTGCACCGAATTGTGAAAACGTGTCGGAGAAATCTGGCGGTCCTCACCGGCCAGTTGTTCGCACAGCGCGTGGCAATTGTGACCATCGGCGCCGGATGCGCAGAACACGGTGGCCAGCGTCGATGCGTCGGCGCCAGCCTGCGCCACCGCCTCCAGGCCCAGGCCCAGGCCGAGCTTGATCACCCGGCTGGCGCGCCGGCGTTCGGCCGATGGCAGCAGGAGCGGGGCCGCCAGCACGGTCGGCGCGGATGCAAAGGCCTGCACGCCACGCAACACCTCGCGTGCGACGGGCCAGCTGGTCAGCCCCGGTGCGATCACGCCGATCCCGTCGATCCATACCTCGAGCGATTGCGCGGGCCTTGGGTTCATTCGACCAGGCCCATGACCAGGCTGCAGTTGCTGCCGCCAAATCCGAATGAATTGGACAATGCGTGGCGCAGGCGCGCAGGTTCTCCGTGCAACTGGTAGCGCACGAGGATGGACGGGTCCAGCGATTGCGTGCCCGGACTGCCGGGAAGACGGCCGTCGGTCAATGCCAGCGCGCAGATCAAGGCTTCGATCGCGCCCGCAGCGCCCAACGTATGGCCGGTCGCGCCCTTGGTGGAATTGCAGCGCACACGCGCGCCGAACAGGTCCGTTATTGCCAGCCCTTCGGCCGTGTCATTGGCCGGTGTGGCAGTGCCGTGCAGATTGACATAGTCGATCGCATCGGTGCCGAGCCCAGCCGAACGCAGGGCAGCCTCCATCGCCAGACGTGCGCCCAGACCCTGCGGGTGCGGCGCCGACATGTGGCAGGCGTCGCTCGACTCGCCCACGCCCAATAATTGCACCGTGCCGGGCATGGCATCGCCACTGCGCTGCAAAAGGGCGAACGCCGCGCCCTCGCCGATCGACAGACCGGTGCGCGCCGCATCATAGGGACGGCAAGGTTGCGGCGAGGTGAGCTGCAGCGAGGAAAATCCATACAGCGTGGTCAGGCACAGCGTGTCGGTGCCCCCGACTATCGCGGCGTCAATGCTCCCGATTGCGAGTTGCCGTGCCGCCGCCGCAAACACCTTGGCGCTCGAAGAGCAGGCGGTGGAGATTGCCATGGCCATGCCTTGCAGTCCGAAATAGTCACGCGTGAACTCCGCCAGCGAAAAGGCGTTATGTGTTTCGCGGTAGTGAAAATCGTCCGGCAGCGCATGGCTGACCGGATCCCGGCGGCGGTAGGCCAGTTCGGTCTGCAGGATGCCGGCCGTGCTGGTGCCCAGAAAGACACCGACCCGATCGGCCCCATGGCGGGCCACGGCCTCGCGCACACGCTCTGCAAACCCGTCGGTCTCCAGGCCCATCTGAACCAGCCGGTTGTTGCGGCAGTCATATCGGGCCAAGGCCGGCGGCAGTCGCTCGGCGTTCACACCGGCGACTTCGCCGATCCAGGTGTCGAGCTCCAGGTTTTCGAAGCGACAGGGCGCCAGCCCCGAAATTTCGCTGGCCAGGGCTTGCCGTGTGGCCTCCAGCCCCCTGCCCAGGCAGGTGATCAGCGTGTAGGCGGTGAGATCGATCGGGGACAAAGGGGCGGCGGTTTGGTCGGATAAGGGGAATCTTAGAGCATGCACGGGAAGGTGGCCGGCGTCACACCAGAGCATCCTTCAGTGTCACCGGCCTGAGTCCGTGCGCTGCAAAGGACTGCAGCAGTGTGGGCAGCGTGGCCAGTATGACCGGCTGGCCGCCTTGCGTGCACGCGGCGTGCCCGTCGTGCATGAGCAGGATGTCGCCCGGGCCCAGACCGCGGGTCAGTCGCCGCAGAACCCGGCGCGGTTCACCATTGACGGTGTCGTAGGGTCGACGGGTCCAGGATGCGAGGCGCAGATTGAGTTCGGTCAGCAACGGGTCCAGAAACGGATTGCGCAGGCCGGCCGTGGGACGGAAGAACATCGGTGCCTGTCCCGTGACGTCCGCGAGCGTGGTTTGCGCGGCAACGATGTCCGAGCGCATGCGCGCCGGACCAAACAGCGAGAACGCATGGGAATGCGAATACCCGTGGTTTTCCACCCGATGACCACGCGCCACGATCTCGCGGCACAGCGCAGGCGCCGACCGCGCACGCCATCCGATGCAAAAAAAACTGGCTTTCGCGCCGGCCGCGTCCAGCAGATCCAGCACGCGCGGCGTGACGGCGGAGTCGGGACCATCGTCGATCGTCAGCGCCACTTCGCGCCGCGCCTGCGCCGTGGCCGGCAGCCGGTTGAGGTTGGGCCCGAGCAGTTGCGAGCGCGGAAGCAACCCGGCCAGCGTCAATACCGCGTGGTTGGCGACCACTGCGCTCAGCGCCCAGGGCCAGGTGGCGGGCTCGGCCAACGCGGTCGCGGCTGCCGCCGCGTGCAACGTGACCGATGCTTTCAGCGCGGGGGTGGCGATCCAGGCCCGGATCATGCCGGCGTTCCGAAATGGCCACGAGCGAGAAACGACGCCCACAGCGCGGTCCAGGCAGTCCAATCGTGGCCGCCCGGCACAGTCTGAAAATCGGCCGTGGGCAGTTGTGCGGCCAGACGCTGCATGCCATCGGCAAAGCGGTCCTGCGTGCCATAGCCCAGGAACACGGGTGCGTCGACGGTCGGCCGCTTGAGCCACTGCCAGAGGCGAAACTCCGGGTCCTGCAATTGCGCGTCGCTGGGCTGCCAGGCCTGCAGTCCGCCGGCGCGTGCAATGGTGTTTGTCGTGAGCCGACTGCCCGGATACGGCGCCAACAGGCACATGCCGTCCAGTTGCCCCATCCGTTCGGCCCAATAGGACAGGGCCAGCTGGCCGCCGCGCGAGATGCCGCCCAGCCAGATATTCTTGTACTGCGTGCGTGCCGGGGCGAGAAAGTGTTGGTCCAATGCCTGCAGCGCCGCCTGGTCGCCGCCTTCGTGCGCGTGCAAGTCCAGTGCCATCAGGTCCAGCGCCAGACCGCGTTGCTCGACGGCCTCGAACAGGCCGGCATCGACGATGTGCTGTGGCGTCATCAAGGCGCCGGGCAAGAGTACCAACAGGCTGGGCGCGCCACAGCGCCATTGCAGCGCAGACGGTCGATTCATGGCCTGGCCGGCTTCGGGTACACCAGTACCGCCGACAGCAGCAGCGCCAAGATGGCGCCCGGGCCCACGGTCGCACCAATGGCGTGTAGAACAGGCGCTGTGGAAAGGGCCAGGGTGCCAAAGCCGATGGCTGTGGTCAAGGCCGCGACCAGAATCGACAACAACGTAACCGCGTCCAACGGTTCGCCAGCGGCGACGCGATCAAAAAGCAGCGCGTAGTTGGAACCCACGGCAACGATCAACAGCATACCCACCAGGTGCATCAGATGCAACCGCTCACCCGACGCGTGCAGCACTGCGATGACGACCGCCACGGTCAGTGCCAAGGTCAGCAGCACGGCCAGCAGGCGCTGCGTCGAGCGCAGAGCAAATGCGAGCAGTACCACGATCGCCGCAAAACCGGCCAGTGAGAGTTGCACCGCCTCTTGGACATAACCGTTGTAGAGCGCCTCGAACTCGGCCTTCATATCCACAAACACGCCACCGCTGCTTGCCAGCGCGGCGCGAAGTCGGTCCGCCGGTATGTCGGCGTCGGGCGAGCCCGGAGCCGGTCGCAGCGGCAGCATCACGTTCCAGCGCTGATCGCCCCGTGTCAACATGGAGTCCACCGCCAGAGCCAGCACGGTGCCATCGAGATCGCGGCGCTGGATCGGGCCAGCCAACCGGGCGGTTTCCACGTTGGCGAGAAACCCACCCAACTTGGCAGCGGACAAGGGTGAGTCCGCCAGCGCCACCCGCAATCGGGCCTGCAACACATCGCCCGGCGGAAGGCTGTTCAGGCGCATCGTTTGTCGTTGCAGGCTGGGAAGAAAACGGGCCGGGCTGTCAAAGCCACCAATCACGCCATCACGCACCAGAATGTCCAACTGCTCTGCGACCTTTTCTGCTGCTTGCAGCGCGGCCTCCTGGTCTACTCCGTTGACCAGGACCAAGTAACGCGCGTCCGGGGCGGCCAGGTCGGCGCGCATGCGGCTGTCGATCGTGGACTCGGCAACGCTGGTCGTGGACAACGCCGACAGGTTGGCATCCCACAACGTGGCGCGTTGTGTCCACAGGTAGGTGCAAGCCACGACAGCCAGCACGGCTACCGCGGCGCGCAACCGGTAGGCCTGACCCACCAGGCCGAGCAGGCGGTGCACCAGAGGTCCGGGCGGCGGCGTGCCGATGTGCGCTCCGGCCAGTGTGGGCAGCATGAAGCGCGTAATCAGCGCTGCCGTGACCACGCCGGACAAGGCGTAGAGCCCTAACTGCGATAAACCGGGAAAACCCGAAAACAGCAGGGCGCCAAAGCCAAGCGCCGAAGTCAATACGCCCAGTCTCACCGTAGGCCAGAACGCGCGTTGCCATTTAGCTTGACCATCCCGTGCGGACTGGACGAAGAAATAAATGGCGTAATCGACGGCCTCGCCGATCAACGCGGAACCAAAACCCACGGTAATACCAAACACGCTGCCGTGCACCAGGCTCACTACCACCACGCCCGCCAGCGCACCACTGAGCACCGGCAAAAGCCCCAATGCCAGCAGGCGCGGCGAACGGTAGACCCAGTACAACACCCCGATAATTCCCACGCTGCTGATCAGCAGCAGGCGCGAAACCTCGGCCTGGATGGTCTCGCGCGACTGCACGGCAAACCATCCAGGTCCGGACAATTGCATCGTCAGGCCGCTCGCGTTTTGCGCCGCAGCGGTTTGGTCAAACGCCTGGCGCACCGCGGCAATCGCACCCGCCTGGCCATCGGTGTCCGATCCTGACGCCCGGGTCTGCACCAGCAGCATGGCGCGCTCGCCATCGCGCGATGACCAGACCCCTTGGCGCATTTCAGGTTGCGCGGCGGCACTGAATTGCCCCAGCAGCGTCAATAGCTCCCCGGTGGGATCGCGCGCCAGATGGGGCTTGAGCAATAGTCCCACCGGCGACGACAGGGTGTCGATGGTGTTCTCCACCGCCGCGGCCAGGCCGGGCTCGGTAAAGCGGTGTGGCGTAACGCTTGGGCTCAGCAGATAGCGATGCTGCAGGAAGAAGGCCAGTTCGCCCTCGAGTCCGTCGGTTTCTCCGTTCTGGACAGATACAAATTCAGTGGTCCGGGCCAGATTGCGGCGCAGATCACGCGACACAGCGGCGCGCTGCCGGGCGTCGCCGCCAGCAATCGCCAGCATCAACAGCCGCGAAACCGACCCCCCCTGCAGCTGACCCACCAGCACGCGCTGTTCGGTGCTGGGCCTGGAGGGCAGAAAGAAGGAGATGTCGGCCGAAAAACGGGTATTCCAGACCACGGCGGCACCGGCCAGCATGAACAGCATCCATGCCGCAAAAACCTGCCCCGCCCTGGTTTTCATGGGTGCTTCGTGCTGTGCATTGCGGGATTCGCCTTGGGAGCGGCCCTGCGGCGCACTGGACTACCCTCCGCGCTGCGCACTGCGGGATTCGCCTTGGGAGCGGCCCTGCGGCTCATGGCGTTTCGATCGGTTCGAGGGCGAGTTCCGAGCGGTCTCCGTCGGCCAGCAGGTACTCGATGTGGCGCAACTGGCCATTGCTGCCGGTCACCGTGATGCGTTGCAGCAGCGCCGTGATGCCGGGTTCGCTGGGCACCAGGATCAGGGTCCAGCGGCCGCTATCGCCTTGCAGTTGCAGCGCATAGCGTTTCTCGAGCGCCTTGCGGTCACCCGACAAGGTGCTGCGGATGCTGTCGACAAAGGCCAGCGCCTCGGGACGGCTTGCCAGGTTGATGGTCAAACGGCGCTGGTCGCGCTCCACACTCAGCTTGTCCTTGTCCAGCACCAGTGTCTCGACCTTGGGCAACAAGGTGCGCTTTTCCAGTCGGTCAGGCGGGCTGTACACCATTTCGCCCGAGGCCTGCACCGGTCTGTCCAGCAGCGTGAGGTAACGTTTCTCGACAAAACGGGCTCGCCCACCTTTGTGCTGTGCCAGCTCGGCCATCAACTGGTCGATGCTGTAGCCGGCCTGCGCAACGGTGGCCAGAGCCAGCAGGGAGATCGTTATCCAGGCACGTCGGATCATTGTGATTGCCAGAAGTCGAAAAAGTTGAACCAGTTGTAGGGTGCCTTGCGGCAGTAGCGGGTCAGGCATTCGGCATAGCGGCCCACCGCAACGGCGATGGCGGCGTCACGCCCGACACGCTCGACGCCGGAAAAATCGGCCAGTGGCTCGAAGTGGATCCGGTACCGGTTGCCACCCATATAAAGCCCTGTCATGAAGAACACCGGCCGGCGCAACATGGCTGCCATGCGCCACGGCCCGATCGGAAAATTGGCGGGATAGTCCAGGAAATCTGCCTGCCGCGTCGTGTCGCCGCCCAGTGACCGATCCACCAGCATACCGACAGCGTACCCCGCGTCGAGCTTGTCGCGCACCTCCAGCATCGACTCGATCCGACCCAGCGCGATGATGTCCTCCATCGCCTTGGGGTTGATGGCCGCCAGCATGGCGTTGAGCTTGCGCGCATTGTCCTTGTACATCAGCATCGCCACCTTCAGGCCCGCCTGGCCGCGACCTGTGGCGCGCAGAACCTCAAAACTGCCCAGGTGGGCGCCGATCAGCAAAACCCCCGGCTGCTGCTGCATGGCCTGATACAGCAGCTGCTCGCCATGCATCTGGATATCGAATTGATCGAAGCGGTCGTTGAGCAGGTACACCCGATCGTGGATGGTGCTGGCGAAACTCAGCACATGGCGGTAACCGTCGGCCCATGTCGCGCGCCGGCCCAGAGCGCGGGTCAGGTAAGTCCGACTGGCGCGGCGCGCCCGTGGCGAAAACAGCACGAAATACGCCGCGATGCCGTGCAGCACGACACGACCTGCGTGTCGTCCGAATGTCAGTGATATCCAGACCATCAGCCGAATGACGGGCGCATGGCTGCGTTCCTGATCCTGCACCCATTGCGGGGTATCGGTGGCGTTCATGCGGCAAGAGGCGCAATGTTGCCCGACGCGATGGTACGCCCGCCGCAACGCACGTCGAACGCCATCCCACCCCCTGGACAGGCGCGCAAACCAAATACCAATTCGTCGCCCGGCGCACAAGGGCTGAGAAACTTGGCCTGTGTCACCGTCCAACCGCGTGCCGGCCGATCCAGGTGTTGCTCGGCCAGCAGCAGCACATGGTCGAGCAGCAGCACACCTGGAACGATCGGATGGTCCGGAAAGTGGCCGGCAAAGGCAGGGTGATCCGTCGGGACCTTCCAGATCGCTTCAGCGTTCAACACCTGCCGCCCCGGAGATCAGCAGCGCTTGCAGCGCACTGCGCGGCAATTTGCCGGTGCTGTTGCGCGGCAGGACATCGACCCGGACGAGCGGGCGCGGCAGAAAGACAGGGTCGATGCGTTGGCGCAGGGCTGCCATCAGGGTCCGATTGTCCAGATCGGGTGCAACGACAAATGCCGTCAGCCTCCTGAGCGCATCGCGGGCATCGTCGTCGGGCTGGAAAAACACGCCATCGTGTACCCCGTCAATGGCGCTTAGCTGGTGATTCAGATACGCCAGCGAGGTTCGTTTGCCCGCAATATTGACCAGATCGGCATGACGTCCTTGCAAGATGAACCGGCCGTCAGGCAACAACGCGATGTTGTCAGACAGCGCCACGCGCTCTTGCACGTGTCCGCCCGACGCGTAGGTGATATCCCGTTCGTCGCCTGTGCCTTGTTCCAGCAAGACGCCGGGCAGCAGCTGCCAGGGTGCGCCGTCCGTGGTGCGCCGAAACGCGAGCTGCGATGACTCGGTGGAACCATAGATTTCATGCACCGGGGCGCCCAGGCGATTTTCGATACGGGCAGCCAGTTCGATGTCCAGCGGCGCGGTGGCCGAAAGACAGACGTCCAGCGCCGGCAGTGTCAGGTCTGCGGCCAGCAAGACTGCGAGGTGATGCGGCGTGGTCACCAACATGCGCGGGCGCGGCACCGCCTGCAGCGCGTCGGCAAGGTCCTGGGGATAGAACGGCTTGCCGCTCCAGAATGCACAACCCCCATGCAAGGCCAGCAGGAACGTCGACTCGAATCCGTAGCTGTGCTGCACCGGTACCGTGCCCACCAGCACCGCGCCGCTGCGCAACAGGCCTAGCGCCTGCGCTTCGGCTCGGCCATTCTGGACCAGCTTGGCCCAGGTCTTGGCGTGCGGCTGGGGCCGGCCGGAAGAGCCTGAAGTGAACAGAACTGCCACCACCCGCTCGGCTTCCACCAGCGGAACTTCAGCCACCGGCGCGCGCTCCTGGCCAACAAGGCTGGCGTAACTGACCTGCGCAAAATCGAGCGCCTCGGATTCGCTGTCAGTGACACAAAAGGCCCCGGCGTAGTCATGTGCCAGGCGACTCAGGGTTTCGACCGAGTGCGACGCAGGCTGCAAGCTGGTCTTGCGCGACAGCAGGCAGGCCAAGAACACGACCGCAAAATGGTAGCGGTCTTCACACAGGTTCAGCACCCACCTGCCGGCGGGCAAGGCCGCGGCCACCCCGTGCGCATCGGTCAGCAAGGTCTGCACCGTGATCGGTCCGCAGGTTCGCCAGGCGATCGTGTCGGCGATGGCAAGTCCCGTGATCAGGGGAATGCCGCTCATGGTCCACCGCAAGCGGGTCTGCTGCGATCAGCGCTGCGCTGGCGATAGGCCCGAATGACTTCGGCCAGGCTCGGCCGTTCATGCGGCGGCAACACCCGCATCCGGATCAGATGTTCACCCAGAAACATGGTCGCAACCAACGGGCCGGTCAGCAAGTTGGCATGGACCGACCATATCGCCACCGGCGCAGCCAGAAACAGCGCGGTGGAAACCAATGCATTCAACAGGAAGAAAGCCGTCCAGGCAATGGTGATCTGACGGGTATAGCGTTGCTTGCGCGGTGAAATGCTGCCGCCGTCCAGGAAACGGGCCATGCTCGTGATCAAGGCATCACCGGGTCGCAGCAATGTCTTGCCGAACCACATCGCCAACGCCAGATGGCTGCCCATGTGTTGCAGGTAATAGAGCAGCGGCACGTTCTGGCGCAGCGACTGCCAGAGTTCGAACACGAGCATGGCCGCGCCAGCCAATCCGAGTGCAAGGAGCCACCGGCTACGCAGTTGCCACAACAGAACCGCCCACGCCGCAAGCAAGGGAATGACTGCCACCGCGGCGTTCAGATCCGCGCTACCGGCCCCCGAACTGCCTATATGCGCTGCCACGGCCCAGGCAACCAACAATGTGGCCGTCGCCGGCACCTTCCATCGGCGCGCCCATGGCGGGATCATTTTGTGCGCTGGCTGGCCACGTAGGTAGTCAGAGACCGCAGCGACGCATAGGTTTGCGCGTTGCCTTCGGCATCCGATCGCAGTTGAAAACCGAAACGTTTGGAAATTACCAGGGATATCTCCAGCATGTCAATGGAGTCCAGTCCCAGTCCTTCGCCATACAGCGGTTCATCGGGCACCACCGCATCGGCTTGCAGATCCAGGTTCAAGGCCTCCACGATCAGTTCGGCCACCTCGCGCATCAATGTGTCAATGGGAATGGCGGCAATATTTGCAGACATGTGTCGTCCTGGGGATAGGTAGCCGAAACGGCACGCAATGCCAGCAAGGTGCTCACGTTCACCGCAGCGGCGGCCAATGGGCCGTAGCGCAAGGCACGGTGTCCAACCAGCACCAATAAGGGTGGCGTATCAGGTCAATAGATTGCATGACATACTTTCACTGGCTGGCACAGCCGTCGCCATTTCGGAGTCTGCGCGGAAATTGCCTTTCCGGCGCTGGCGCTGAAGACCGGATCGGGACAGCGCCATACCGGTCGGCAGACGCGGCGTACGGCCGAGGGGATTGTACATTCAGCTCCGTGCGGCACGCCCTGTGCGGCGCAGCCGGATTGACAAAAGGAACCTGAACCCGTCGTGCAGAAAAAGCCTCTCAACGTTGCCGCAGATTTGCGGATTTTTCGTAACAGGTCGTTGCATGGCTGCTGACTGGGCGCGGCAAATCGCTCGGCGCGTGGGCGTGCTTTGGTGGCTCAAGGCCGTCGGTACGCCGGCCTTCATGGGCGTTTTTTTCGGCGCTTATTTTTTCATCCTGCGCCATCCCGTCGGCGAGCCCTATGTGATGCCGGAAATCAGCCTGGACCGCTGGATACCATTTACGCCTGCCGCATATCCGGTCTACATCTCTTTGTGGGTCTATGTTTCACTGCCGCCCGCATTCATGGGCAACTTGCGCGCGTTGTTGCATTACGCAGCGTGGATGGCCTCGCTCTGCGTAACCTGTCTGGCAGTGTTCTGGCTGTTCCCGACCCAAACCCCTGAATGGGACATCGACTGGAGCCTGTACCCGAGCCTGTCGACGATCAAGGACTTGGATGCAGCGGGCAATGCCTTCCCGTCCCTGCATGTGGCCGCTGCCGTATTTTCAGCGCTGTGGCTGAGCCGGCTGCTGCACGTGCTGGAGGCTCCGGCCAGCCTGCGCAGCCTCAATCTGGTGTTTTGCCTGGCTATTGCCTGGTCCACCATGGCGACCAGACAGCATGTCGCACTGGATGTGCTCGCCGGTGTGTGCATCGGGCTGGTGTTTGCGCTCGCATCCTTGCGTGCTATCGGCGCGAGCCCGCAGTCGATTCAATTGTGAGGCCACTTTGGCTCGGGGGCGAGCCAGCAGGAGTTGAAACCGGCGGCGCGTGACGCCCGGTCGTTGCGCGCAGGCAAGGCCGTTGCATCCATCGACGCGATGGGTCCTACCCAGCGCGAACAGGCCGCCGCGCTCAAGGCCCTGGAACCGCACTACTTTATTTTGCCCGGGCTGATCCGGTATTCTTCCAACGTGGACTGGTAGGCATCCGCTTCGCCGTAGCCAAGGAATTGGTTGTAGCGGCCGTGCGCACCCAGCACCTTGTGCGTGTGCTGGATCGGGCGGAAATACTCAGCGGTTCGGGCGATGGCCTCGCGCTGATAACCGATCAGCCCGTTGACGACGACCCGTGGTCATGTGGGGATCAGGTTTCTGCCACCTCGGCAAACAACTGGGCAGCGGTCAACGTCAATGCGACGCTGGCCAGTTCAACTGCTTGGCCACGGGCAAATGGATGCAGTACCCACAA
>JAYUQC010000076.1:0-13402 GCA_043759735.1 Rhodoferax sp. | reverse complement strand
CAGCGCACAGTGATCGCCAATCGTGATTTGCGCGTTGCCGGCAAGCAACGAACCATAAAACTCGCAGCCCCGATTGATGGTCAACCCGCTGCCGACGCTGATTTTCCAAGGATAGCGAAAGTAGGTCTGATAGTCGATCATCGAATCGGCGCCCAGACGCGCGAGCATGGCTTTGAAAATCCAGTATCGCAGCGGTTGCGGAAGCACTTCCATCACGAGTCGCACCAGGTTCTCGACGGACGAGTAGGTCTCAAACAGCCAGCGCTTGAGACGCACAGTCGACTTGGCAGACAGGATCGGTGGCATGGATTTCAACCGCCGGCGTTCACTACCGGCGATTGCCGAAACACCCAAAACTTTTGCCCCAGGAAGAAGAAAACTGCCATGAGCAAGACCACTCCGGCCATCACCCACTGGTGTCGCCAATGCAGCGCGTCCACCATCAATGCCAACAATAGGAATTGAACCAGAAAACCAACGACGTAAAGGACCACATGGCGCCGGAACGCCGCCCGCCCTTGCCCAACATACCGAAAAGTCCAAGACTTATTGAATACGAAGGTCTGCAGCACGCCCACCATGTACAGCAAAGACATCGCGAGCTTCGGCCCCATTCCTACTGCGGTCAGGATCAGATAGAGCACATAGATCGACGCGTTCGAAGCGACGCCCACAATGCCGTATCGGACCAGTTGCTTGCGGATGCTCATAGTGTTGACTATCAACAGCCGTCCTGGTTCTCGCAAGCAATCAATTGGAGCGCCGAGCTCACATCAAAGGCCTGACCCAATGGAAAGTCATTGTGGGTGGTGCAAATTGAAAGCCCAGGCGCGCATACAGGCCAAGCACACGCACATTGCGCGCCACTATGCTAGAGCAGACGCGCTGCGCTCCTGCTTTTCGGGCCTGATCGAGCATGCACAACCAGACGCGGCGCCCATATCCTTGACCCTGCGCATCAGGCGCCAACGCATTGAGATGCCAGTAGCAAATGCCATCGTCGAGCGATTCGGTGACAAAGAAGGCAACAATCTTGGCTGCGTCGCGGACCACATGCAACTGCTGTGTGGCGTGTCGTTGGCTGCTGGCAACCCAGTTCTGATATCGAAGGTCGCTCGCAGCCGGGTTAAGCCGCGGATCCATTCGAAACCGCTCATTGCGAAACGCGCTGCCCGTTATTTCCAGCAGCGTCGGCATGTCGCTGTCGCGCGCCCGCGATACCAGTAGTCCTTCATCACGATTTTCGGGTGCCAGCTTGGACAACTCGAGTTCGGGCCGGTACACCATTTCAATGAACCGGAAGCCGCATTCCTCCAGCAGCATCGACTCCGGCAAGCATTGGTGCGGCAGACGGCAACTGACCAAACCGGCGCCAACGTGGTCGCGCGCGTGCTCGAATATCCGAAAATCTTCCGCAGCAGACGGTCCCCGTATTTTCATCGCGGTGATTTGAAGAACTGGAAACCCGCACACGACCTGATCCCACGGCGCGTCGGACCAGGTCATGCAAAGCGAAGCCAAATCAATTTGCTCAGCCATTTGTGCGGTCGTCGCTGAATGTCTCGCTCGATTCCGCATCCGCCGCCATCGACCCTCGTTTCAAGTACCTAACCACATACTGCGGCTTGCGGTTGACGTTCAGATGCAGCCGCCCCAAATACTCGCCGATCACTCCCAGCGCGAGCAGTTGCGCTCCACCCAGGATAAGGATCGCGATGATGGTGGATGCAAAGCCGGGAACTGCAATGCTTGAGGCCAGGAACTGAAACAGGTAATAGATCCCCACCAGAAAACCGGATGCTGCCGTTACGACCCCGAGCGCGCTGACGAGCTGCAACGGAAGCAGGGAGAAGTTGGTGTACAGGTTGAGCGCCAAGCCCAGCAGTTTCCCCAAGGAATATCCGGAACTGCCCTGTGCCCTGGGATGATGTTCCACTTCAACACCGTCGATCCTGCTGGTGCACCATGCCAGCAGACCATCGAGATAGGTGAAGTTCAGGTCGTAGAACATCACGCTGCGCGCCAACTGCAGCCGCATGATCCGGAACGGTGTCGGCGTAATCGGGTTGCGAAAAACCGTCCTGTAAAAGTGCCACACGATGCGCGAACCCAGGTTGCGCCATGCCGCGTGGTTGCGATCGCTTGGGCAGCCGTATACCAGGTCCAGACCGCGATTCTTGATATGGGCCAGCAGCTTGGGTATCTCCTCGGGCGGGTTTTGCAGATCGTCGTCCATGGTCACGACGTATTCGCCCCGCGCAACCCCCAGGCCACACATCAAGGCGTTGTGTTGCCCGTAATTGCGCATCAACTGGATGGCCACCATGTGATCGCCATAACGCGCCCTCAGTGATTGCAGCGCAACCCAGGAGTCGTCACGGCTGCCGTCGTCAACCAGCACGATTTCATAGTCCTTTGTCAGCGGGTCGATAGCGCGGCCAAGCCGTTCCAGCAATTGCGGCAGCGTTGCCGCGGAGTTGTATACCGGCACTACGATGGAAAGTGCCAATTCGTGCTCCGCATCGCCGGCAACAACTGCAGGCAAGCGTAGCGCTCGGCGAGATTTCAGTTCAGGCGAGTTCATGGCGACTCACTTGACCGCGAATGGTGCGAGCCTTTTGGCCGGCCCGCTGTCGTGAACCCAGGAATCGCGAAAATCAAACACCACGTGCCTCGCTGAGAATATCAAGCAAATACTGACCGTATTCGCTCTTGCCCAAAACCACTGCCAACTCACTGAGCTTGACGGCATCGATATATCCGAGCCGAAACGCGATCTCCTCCGGGCAGGAAATCTTCAGCCCCTGCCTCTTCTCTAGCGTTTCGACAAAGTTGGACGCCTGCAGCAGCGCTTCGTGCGTGCCCGTATCAAGCCAGGCCACGCCACGGCCAAAACTCTCCACCGATAGTTCGTGGCGTTGGAGGTAGACGCGGTTCACGTCGGTGATCTCCAGTTCGCCGCGCGCCGACGGCTTGATCGACTTCGCAATCTCCACCACCTGGTTGTCGTAAAAGTACAGGCCGGTGACGGCGAAGCGCGATTTTGGCTTGGCCGGCTTTTCTTCGATGCTCAGCGCCTTGTTCTGGGCATCGAGCTCGACCACGCCAAACCGCTCCGGGTCTTTGACGCGATAGGCGAAAACGGTGGCGCCAGTGGTGCGCGCATTCGCCCGCGCGAGTTTGGCGCCCAGGTCGGAGCCGTGGAACACGTTGTCGCCCAGGATGAGCGCGCAAGGGTCGGAGCCCAGGAACGCCTCCCCGATCAGAAACGCCTGCGCCAGGCCGCCGGGTTTTGGCTGAACGGCATATGAGATCTTCAGCCCCCAGTTGCTGCCGTCGCCGAGCAATTGCTCGAAGCGGGGTGTGTCCTGCGGCGTCGAAATCAACAGGATGTCGCGGATGCCGACCAGCATGAGCGTGCTGAGCGGGTAATAGATCATGGGTTTGTCGTAGACCGGCAACATCTGCTTGGATATTGCGGCCGTAGCGGGGTGCAGGCGCGTGCCCGCACCTCCAGCCAGTATGATGCCTTTGCGGTAGCTCTCGTTTGCCGTCATGCCCACTTCCTCATCGTTCGTAGACGACTAAGCCGCCAAGGAACGTGCTTCCCAACACGTCGCCATCCTTATATCGAGTTTAGGGCACGTGACGCAAGCCAGTCCCAACAGTTCAGAGGCGTTGCAATGCCGCGACATTGCACGAGGACTTGATTCCCGAACAAGTGCTCGAAAACTTATCTGCTGCAGCAACGGCAGCATAGAATTTGACAAGTTATATCTATCTGCGGCGCTAACCTGCGGCATTTGGGAGCGGTAGCCAGCAGGGTAGCCCCACCTCCAATTTCGAAAATCATCTTTATGACCCTCGACCCCTCTCCGCCATTGTCGCCACCGGCCCGGGAACGCTGGCCCGTGATGGTATTGGCTCACAATGAAGAAAAGCACATCGTAGCCTGCCTGGATAGTCTGTTCAACGGGGAGCCAGGCCAGCCGCTCGAGGTGTACGTAATGGCAAACGGCTGCACCGACCGCACCGAAGAGCTAACACGTGCCTACTCAGCACGCCGACCCGAGGTTCACCTGGTGTCGATATCGCTGGGGGACAAGTGCAACGCTTGGAACGTGTTTGTTCATGACATCGTGCCAACGCGCTGCCCGGGTCGCTCGGTGTACTTTTTTATGGATGGGGACGCTCGCAGCACGCCGGGGTCATTGCGAGTGATGGCGTCTGCGCTCGCGGGCGAATCGTATGCCCACGCCGCCTCAGCGCCACCAGCATCGGGCCGAAACGTGGCGCACGACCGGCAGGAGCTTGTGGCACAGCGTGGCCTGGTGGCCAACCTTTACGCACTTCGTGGAAGCTTCATTCCGCGGCTGGTCGCTGACGGCGTACGATTGCCGCTGAAACTTGAGGGTGACGATGGCCTGTTGGGAGCGCTGATCAAATGGGACCTCGATCCAAAGAATAACCAATTCGATCATCAGCGTATCGTGCCTTGCCCGGATGCGGGTTTCGAGTTCGAATCCGTCTCGCCGTTCTCGCTATCGGGGTTGCGCGGATACTGGAAGCGGGCAGTGCGTTATGGGCGGCGCCGTTATGAGTTTGAATTGCTTGGCAAGGAGTTGAAGGGCAAGGGTCTGCAGGGTATGCCTTCGGATATCACCCGGATATATGCCAATGCCGATCAACTGGCGCTACGCCGAAACGGCCTATACACAGTCCCGAACTGGTTCGCGTTGCGGCAGATGAGGCAAGTGGGCCAGTCGCAAGCGACCGGTAAGGAGCGCCAGTCCTGAAGCATTGGCGATACGAAGTATCACTGCGAAGACATCTTTGGATGCACTGTGCGTGAGTCGCGCATGCGCTGAAGCCGGTAACTGCGCTATTGGTTCGCTCTGCGATGTCAACGCACCGTCAGACTGCGGCATGCCTGTAAAAGGGTAACGTCGACACGCCAACGCGCTCATATCCAAGGCTTTCCAGTCGCGCCTTCAGCGTTTGGCCATCAAACCCGGGAACCTTGTGCACTTCCATTGTGATCTGTCGAACGCGTTGAGCAGTGGCGTTGGACATGCTTGCAACAATTTCATGTTCAGCGCCTTCGCAATCAAGCTTCAGGTAGTCGCACTGTGCAACATCGAACTTATCCATCAGTGCATCAAGTGTGACCAACGTGACGCGCTGGTCGACGCCTTTGATTGGACGGCCATTGACGGACGAGAAGACGGAACTGAACAATCGATTGGGGTCTGAGTGCAGGACGATTTCTCCATCTTTTGCCCCAACTGCGAGTCTTAGCGGAATCACGTTGTCAAGGTGGTTCAACTCTATGTTTCTAAGCAACTGCTTGTATGTCGATGCCTCTGGTTCCACGGCAATTACGCGTCCAGTCGGTCCCACCATCTTCGCTGCTGTGATTGAAAAGCATCCAATGTTCGCGCCTACGTCGATCACTGTAGCGCCAGGCGCGAGAATCTGGCCACCCGCGAAATAGTCGCGCCTGACCACGATCTCGTAGAAACCAAAAAGGTCTCCTGTCTTCGGGCGCAGTTCCATGACCTGCTCGTTGCGCAGATGCAACTGGTAAGGTGAACGGCGTAATCCCATCCGGTCCAGCACCGCCATCGCGGGGTTCTTCACTGCCGAGGTCAATGCCACCATCTTGGTTAGCTGATCGTTCATACTCGCGCCTGATCTGATCAGACCTGCTCCATTGCTTCGGACGGTCTCGGGATTTATTGAGCTACGGTGATTATCTTCGCTTCAGGACCGTCTCTTGCTGGTGGCTTTAGCGATGCAGCACGTTTTTTTGGAGCAGGGTCAATTGGCCCAACAAGCCTAGCGGACAATCTGCTTGCCGGCAAACCGGCCAGTTCATTTTGCTGCAGACATAGCATCAGTTTGGAGCCTGCGTGAAAAGAGTGTTGATGATTGCCTACCATTTTCCGCCGTTGACTGGCAGTAGCGGCGTTCAGCGGACACTGCGGTTTGTACAACAACTGACGGCGCTCGGTTGGCAACCCATCGTATTGACTGCAGATTCTCGTGCTTACGAGACAACGAGCAATGATCTGCTGGCCGATGTTCCAGCCGGCACGACAGTACGCAGGGCCTTTGCCCTGGACACAGCACGCCATCTGCAGTTCGCGGGGCGCTATCTGGGTTGGATGGCTCGGCCTGATCGCTGGATCAGCTGGAAATTCGCCGCCATCCGCGAAGGACTCAAGCTGATCGAAGAGTTCAAGCCAGATGTGATCTGGTCCACCTTTCCCATTGCTACGGCCCACGTCATTGCATCAAGCCTTCACCGCAAGACCGGTATCCCCTGGGTTGCAGACTTTCGCGATCCCATGGCACACGTTGCGGCTAAAGTTTCTTTTCCTGCTGATCCTCGTACCTGGCAAAGCTACCTTGCTGTCGAGGCAGATGCAGTAGCGCGGGCGCGCTACTGTGTGTTTACGGCACCCGGTGCCGCTCGCATGTACCAGCATCGTTACCCTTACGCGGCCGACCGGATGGTCGTGCTGGAAAATGGCTACGACGAGGAGAGCTTTTCTGCCGTTGCGCTTCAGGCCCAGACTGCGGAGGTCCAGGAAGTCTGCAAGCGCCCGCTGCTGATGCTGCACAGCGGCATTATTTACGGCTTGGAGCGAGACCCTACCCAGCTGTTCGTGGCGCTCGGCCGTTTGAAGAATTCGGGCGCTCTTGGCCCTGCAGACCTGCGCATTCGGTTTCGTGCTTCGGTGAACGACGATTTGTTGCAGAAGCTCGCACAGACCCACGGCGTGCAAGACTTCATTGAGCTCTGCCCGGCTGTGCCGTACCGTGAGGCATTGGCGGAGATGATGGCGGTGGATGCGCTGCTAGTCATGCAGAGCAACCACTGCAACGACCAGCTTCCCGCCAAGATCTACGAATACTTGCGAGCGGGCAGGCCGATCCTTGGGCTGACAGATCCGAATGGCGACACGGCCGGCGTGTTGCGCCTTGCCGGGTTAAACACGATGGCTCGTCTTGATTCCGCTGAAGAGATTGCCTGTGCTATCCATACGATGGTGCGTGACTGGCGCCAAGGTCACTTGGTTCTGCCGCCAATCTTGGATGTGCAACAGTATTCCCGGCGCCGAAGGTCACAGGCCCTTGCTACGTTACTTGAACATGCAACTGCCTCAAATGGTGGTCCTGCCGATTTAAGCTGAACGGAGCTGCCTTATGAAAACCGCCTTCCGGGTGTCACGCTTTTTCCCTGCGGAATAAATCAACCATTTCCCGGACGCCTTCCCTGTTGATGGCCAGTGTAATGATCAAGTAGCCAGCGACACCAGACGCGATCAAAGCGGCCATCAACATTGGTACCGAAAGACCGGCTGCGAAAAGCGGGCGCATGATACTAACGCAACCGTACATTCCTACCGATGCGAATGCCGGCAATGCGATCGCCTTCAAAACGGTGGGCAGTGTCAACCCGACCAACGGCAACATTCGCTGCAGATTCATAGCGAACACCAGCGGAAAACCAATCAACCAAGCAATGCACAAGCCTATCAATCCCCATTTTGCCCCCAACCAGAAAGCGATTGGCATTATTGCGCAGGCCGTTAGAACATTCATAAGTACGATGCCGCCTCGCCCGATTCCCTGAAACGCTGTATTCAAGAACGGACTGAGCATGGTGATTGGCATTACCAGCGGCAGCAGTTTCAACGGAGTGATTGCAGCGCTCCATTTTGGCCCTAGCAATACCATGACAATTTCTGGGGCAACGGCCGACATTCCCCACAGCACTGGAAAAGACAGAAAACTCAGGGTACGGATGCCCTTGAGCAGATATATAGGCACAGTTTCCGGCTTGTTTTGTGCTTGAGCAAAAGCTGGAAATGCAACCTGGTTGAAGACTGAAGAGATTCTTTGCACTGGTAGGGAGGCGAGATGAATTGCGATGGAGTAAAAGCCGAGCAACTCCTTCCCGAGCAGTTTTCCAGCAACAAGAATGTCAGCTTGGGAATAAAACGACCACAATAAGCGCGACGCTGTCAACTGGCCGCCGAACATGAGAAGACTGCGCATACCTTTGAGGGAAAAGTCAGGCCAGCGCCAAAACGGCGCCATCAGATTGATTGCTACTGTATGGCAGAGCGCTGTGATCAAGCTACCCCATACCAGGGCCCAAACGCCATAACCAGAAATTGCAAGTGCCAGAGTACTCAAGCTGCCGCACACGGCACCGGCCAGCCCTATGAATGATTGGCTCTTGAAATTGAGCGCACGACTAAGCATCGCGCGGGGGATTACGCTGAAAATCATCAGCAGCAATTGCAGTGCGAGCACCCGCAAGACAGCGACAAGACGGTCTTCTTCAAAAAACCCAGCAATCAACGGCGCAGTGGCAAACTGCAACACAAACAAGGCGCCGTTGATCATAATCGTCGCACCGAAAATGCGCCGCAACTTGCTCTCATCCACTTGGAGCGTCTGGACCAACGCTGCACCCAAGCCCGCTTCTGCAATCAGGACGAGAATGCTCATGAACACTGTTGCCATTGCCAACAGGCCATAGTCGCCAGGGCTCAGCAGCCGCATGACTACGATGGTGATCGCCCAAGTAAACAATTGGCTCAGGATGCGTCCACCACCAGTCCAAAATAGCCCTGAGAGTACTTTTGATCGCAGGCTCATTGCCCCATGGCCTTCTCGTCCTTTGCTCGTCTGCCGTTCATGCCGAGTCAATCCCTCCGGCGCCCAGAGAACATGATCCATCCAGCAAGATTTTCGAAAGTTTTGTACCCAAGAAGCGCCAATAGACGCTTAGGGTCGTCGCGGCTCCATCGCAGTGCACGCAGATATTCACGCCAGCCGCGTCCTAGCACTAGTGCACGCGGAATGCGCTGAACACGGTCCAGATCGATCAACCCTTGGTAACGTTCGCGAACTTCGTCTTCGTGACGGAAAAACCGTACGTGATCTGGTTGGTCGAAATTCGGTACGCTACATATACAAATACAACCTGGTTTCCAGCCCTGCACGATAGAAAGGTCATTCTCGATGTGTTCCAGTACTTCGAGACACACGATTGAGTCGAACGGTCGCTGCATTGGTGCATCGTCGCCAGCCCGGGCAACAGAGAATCTATCCGGTCTGCCAGTACGCGCACGCGCCATGGTGATGGCTGCCTCACTGAAGTCGAAGCCGTGATAGGCTAGCTGGGACTTGTCAAACAAGAGGTGGGCGAACGATCCACTGCCGCATCCAACCTCCAGGACTTTCTGCCCGCCAAGGCGCACAACTTCGTCAAACACGCTCTTGTAGAGGGGGTAGTAATGCGAGTCCCAGTATGGACGGTCGTAGGCCCTGTAAGCGTGATGGTCATCGCCCACGCTTGCGTAGAACTCATCGTATTTCTCTGCTGGCGTCTCCTTGCGCAGCACGTCTGGCCGGTTATTGCTATTCATATAATTCCCTGGCGATTGACCAAAGCGGCGTGTCCATGCCATGCATTTTGCGATACCAGGCCCGGAAGTCCCTCATGCTTTGCTTGAAGCTCACTGGCGGTTTGAATGCCAGCAAGCGCTCGGCCCGTTCGTTCATATGTCGCACCTCGCGCAACTGCTGGGCACACAGTCCCACAGTCAGTGTGGCATAGGGATCCGGTTTAGACACAAGGACCGGACCCTCGATTCCAAGCCGCAACTTCGTCTCCATTCCACGCCCGAGCTTGGTTACTGCGCTGCGTGCAGCGCGATCTACTTTGGCAAGCAGCGGATCCTTGCGTAGCGCTGCGCGTACATCGCTCGATACCAGATGACGGACGCTGGCGGCTACCGACGGCGCCTTCGTTGTCGTGCCTTGCCCCGTCAGACGCAGCAACTCGGCACGCTCGATGTGCCGGACCTTGTCGACCCCGCCTAGCTCCAACAACTCGGTAACTAGGTCTTTCCAACTCACCGGTTCACCATCAGTGACGAACATGCGTGAGTCGTCCAAGGCGGCGTCGCCGGCATCCAGCGCCAGTTCGATGGCGTGGCACAGGTTGCGCACGTCGATCAGGTTGCAGGGCCCCGCGCCATCATCGACAAGTGCAAACGAGCCGTTGCGCATGCCAGTCAAGATGCCCGCGATGTAGCCTGAAAACGGGCCTGAGATGTTGGGCGGGCAGAGCACCACGGACGGCAGTCCGGACTGTGCTGCCGCATGCACCATCCTGTCCTGCTCGAGTTTGATCATGCCGTAGCTATCCGCCCCCGGCGGTGGGTTGGTCGGAGCGTCTTCATGGTGACTGTCCAAATGCGGAGGATCGCCGTAAACCATCACACTGCTCAGATGCACAAATCTGTGTACACCCTCGGTGCGACATGCTTTCAAGATGGTCGCCAGGCCATCAACCATCACGCTGCGTGGGCCGCGCGTGCAGTTGACAACATGTGTTGCTCCTTTCAACGCTTCCGTCAGCGCCACGCGGTCGGCAATGTCAACCTGCAGCAGCGGCTTGTTGCGACGGGCAAGTCGCCATGCGCTACCCGCACTGTGGATGACGGGAACGACTTCCACATCCGGCATTTTCCATAAGCGCTCTGTCAAGGTCGTGCCAACGAATCCGGACGCTCCAAGGATGACGATTTTCTTTGTGCTCATGCCGCAATTCCATAACTTGTCCAGTCGTCGGCCAATTGCTGACGATTTTCGTAGAACCGCCGGATCAGCTTGAGCGACGCAAGCCCCTGCTCACCGTCAACTTCGGGGGATCGGTCGTCTTGGCATGCCGCGACAAAATCCCACAACATCCGTTGATTGGGGCTGAGTTCCGACGCGATAACCTTTTCGGGTGAACCAGTGATCTCCAATCGGAGGTCGGGCCGTTCCCTGGGAAAGAGCACAACTTTGTCCTGGAATCCATCGCGCAACATCACTGTGCCTCGTTCGGTCTCCAATACCAAACCTGCGGGCAAGGCAACACACTTGGAGTATCTGACGAGTCCCTCTAGCGGGGAAAAGGGGCCCACAGCGTATCGAACTCGGCCTTCGCAATGCGCTTCAGGTCCACCGTAGGAGTCGTCGAGCAGTTCGACTTCGTCTGGGTTACCCCACACATCGAGTAGGCGGTCGAGAAAATGGGTACCGGTTACCACCAGGACACCTCCACCAATGGACTCGCGCTTCAATGTGTACGCCGACAGCGCCGGCCAGCCGCCAGCTGTTCCAAACTGATGGCAAAAGCGCGATACGTGCCCAAAGTAGCGATCATTGAGTAGCCTCTTCAGCAGCCTGGGCGCATCAAGAAAGCGCTGGTAGTGGCCGATCGCAACCTTCGCTTTGCCGCGTTGCGCGGCGTCGAGAATCGCCTGTCCATCCTCGACGGTGGTGGCTAGCGGCTTTTCAATGAAGGTCGAAATGCCGGCCTCCAGCAAAGGCACGGCCACTGCACGATGCGTGTGGTTCGGCGTGGCCACTATCGCGCCGTCTACCTTCCCCATCACTTCTTCCACGTTGCCCGCGACCAGCGCGTCCAATCCGTACTCGCGGACCAGCCCCTTTGCCCGTGCCAATACCGGGTCTACCAGAGCGGTGACCACGAGTCCCGGCAGCGACAATGCGGTCGGCAGATGTGCATTTTGAGTGATGAGGCCTGCGCCTACGATTGCCAGTCTGAATGGGGCCCTATCCCTGTCGGGCCTAGTCCTAGTGTCTGATATCACCCTTGTTCTCCAGCGAAATATATTGATCGTGCTCGACTTGATTGCCCACTGTCCATTGAAGACGATGCCGACAATGGTCAACAAGAGTTGCATAAGTGTTGGGCTATCGTTTGCCATGATCATAGTTGAACGTGCATCGCCGCCAACTCACCGGTCACCAGGCACGAGGCAAAGACAGCGAGCAGTCGCACGCCTACTCCACGAATGACGCCATCACCTGCAACTTGCTCTCGTCGCTGTAGCGCCGCCTTGCAGCGAGTCTGTCCCTTCCCATCGTGTCCGCCTATTTCTTATTTGGACACGATCCTCCGTTGTCGGCGTTCAAAATTCAAGATGGAATCACCGCGCGCTTACTGCTAAGTTTCGCGTAGAAGCGGCTCGACGATATTCTTCCTTCTCCTTTTTGACATCCTCGATAGTCTGGCGGAGCCTCGCGTCAAAGAAGCCACGCCCTGAAATAGCTTGAGGGACATTCAGTTCCGACTCCGTATTCAATTCGAGCAAGACTGGCCCTTCCGGACACAAGGCAACATCCCAGTTCTGAAGGCGCAGACCGGGAAAATGTCGACTAGCGGAAAGTACCAAATCCTTTGCCCGCGACCAATCTGGAAACGTGAAGCCATTGATCGATTTTTTTGTGGTTGGATGGTGATTTATCTCGCCTCCCGGCCCCATTCTTGATATGGCCCGAACAATCATTCCCTTCTCGAGGTCAATTGCACCTAAACAGTTGCCGTAGTGACCGTGGGAGAAGTTATCCAGCATGTTTCGGCCAGAGACTATTTTCCAGAAGGCAGTGTGGATGCTTGGACCTCGAGCCGTAACCAAACAGATAAAGCGAACGCAAGAAACAGCCTCGCTACCTGTCAATTCCGATATTGACGAATGGCTGGTCAGGGGTTTCTGGAAGAGCATTCCACGGTTAGGTAGTGAATTGAATGGCACCATCAGTTCGTCACGGGACAGCTCGCTCCCGTTCATCATAGAAAAAACATCTCCTGTTCTTCCTGTCAGACCCATAACGCCATACCCATAACCAGCAGAAATCGGCTTTACGTACACCTTGTAGATGTCCTCGTTAAGGAATTTCATTACGTCACCGTGAGTTTGGAGGACTACTTCATCTGCGATTCTCCTTCCTTCAGTCGTGAAAGTCGCTACCGGCTGAGGAATTGGATAGCCGGCAACGCGAAGGACAAGATAATTGAGCAACTTATCATTTGCTAATACGCGTGAATAATCATCATTTAGAAACTTGTCGAGTTCGTAACTCTGTCGCCATCCGATAAATTCATTCCGCATTGCTTGCGTTATTGAAGGATGCCAAACCCCATATTCAAAATATTCACTAATGCCAATCGGCGAGGACCTTAAGCGCAGCAAGAGTGCCTCGAACAGTTGCCGAGGGATTGGCTTTCCACCTGCCTTGCGGGTCGCTGAGAACATTTTTAACGCTGCCAACATAAACATCACTCCTCAACAATCAATCAAATAGAAAATGGCGCCCCGGTATACGAGCAGAGGTTTGGGCCGACTGCAACTTGGCCCAACCTGCCGACCCGAATTGACTAAGGTGGGAAGTTGTTTTTCGAATTGGCAACTGTTAGTAAGTGTACCTGGACAGTGCCAAGTTCTCGCGGCCGTTCAACTGGTTTCCTTGATCAGCCGCAGGGTTGACAATTCCGTTGCCAAGTCAATCCAGTGCTCCGTCA
>JAYUQC010000075.1:0-13426 GCA_043759735.1 Rhodoferax sp. | reverse complement strand
TTCGGCGAGCCGTCCGTGCTCAAGCCGGTGACGCGGCCCGACCCCGTTGCGGCGGCTGGTGAGGTGTTGATTCGCGTGGCGGCGTCGGGCGTAAACCGGCCCGACGTGCTGCAGCGCAAGGGCCTGTACCCGATGCCGCCCGGTGTGTCGGACCTGCCCGGACTGGAAGTGGCCGGCACCATCGTCGATGGCGATGCGCAGGCGCTTCGTGCTGCGGGCCTGTCGGTCGGCGACCGCGTTTGCGCCCTGGTGGCGGGTGGGGGTTACGCCGAGCTTTGCGTGGCACCCGTCGCGCAGTGCCTGCCGGTGCCCGAGGGCCTGAGCGACATCGAGGCCGCCAGTTTGCCCGAGACGTTTTTCACCGTGTGGCAGAACGTGTTTCACATCGCCGGCTTGAAGGCCGGCGAGTCGCTGCTGGTGCAGGGGGGATCGAGCGGCATCGGCGTCACGGCCATTCAATTGGCCAAGGCGTTCGGGGCCGGACCGGTGATCGTTACCGCAGGCAACGACGACAAGTGCAGGGCCTGTGTCGACCTGGGTGCCGACCATGCGATCAATTACAAGACGCAGGATTTTGCCGCCGAAGTATTGAGGCTCACCGACCAGCGTGGCGTCGATGTGGTGCTCGACATGGTGGCTGGCGATTACGTCATCCGCGAGCTGACATGCATGACCACCGACTCGCGCCTGGCGATCATCGCCGTGCAGGGCGGGACGCAAAGCGCCATCGACAGTGGCGTGTTGCTGCGCAAGCGCATCACCGTCAGTGGCTCCACGCTGCGGCCGCGCAGTCTGGCGTACAAGGCGATGCTGGCGCAAGGCTTGCGGTCTCAGGTTTGGCCGCATCTCACGTCCGGCCGCATCAAGCCCATCATTCACGCAACGTTTGAGGCCCACGCCGCCGCGCAGGCGCACGCGCTGATGGAGTCGAGCGTGCACGTCGGCAAGATTGTCCTGACCTGGTGAACACGATGAGAAAAAAACTCGTGGTCGGCAACTGGAAAATGAACGGCAGCCACAAAGCCAACGCCGACCTGTTGGCCGGCATCCTGGCCGGCGGGCCGTCGATGGCGGACCTGGCCGTGTGCGTGCCGTATCCGTACCTTTCCGAGACGGTTGTTGCGTTGACGGGGTCCCACGTCCACTGGGGTTCGCAGGACTGCTCCAGGCATGCGCACGGTGCGTTCACCGGTGAAGTGTCGGCGTCGATGTTGCGCGAGTTCGGTTGTCACTACGCCATCGTCGGGCATTCCGAGCGCCGTGCCATGCACGCCGAAACCGACGCGGTGGTGGCCGACAAGGCGAAAGAGGCCTTGGCCCATGGCATCACGCCGATCGTCTGCGTGGGCGAGACGCTCGGCGAACGCGAAGCCGGGCAAACCGAGGCGGTGGTGAAGCGGCAGTTGTCGGCCGTCATCCACGCCCTGGCGCACTGCGCGGGCGAGATGGTGGTGGCGTACGAACCTGTCTGGGCCATCGGCACCGGCAAGACCGCGTCGCCAGCGCAGGCGCAGGCCGTGCATGCGCTTTTGCGCGCGCAGTTGCAGGCGGCGACCCCTCGTGCGGACGCGATGCGCATCCTCTACGGCGGCAGCATGAAACCCGACAATGCGCGCGAACTGATGGCGCAAGCCGACATCGATGGCGGACTGATTGGCGGCGCGTCGCTGAAGGCGACTGATTTCCTGGCCATCGGCCGTGCGGTGTAACGGTGCACGACCTCGACGCACGCGCCCTGCATTTGAATTGAAGACTCGGAGCGAACCCTCATGAACATCTGGATGAACCTCGTGCTTGGTGTGCAGTTGCTGGCCGCCATCGTCATCATCGGCCTGGTGCTGATTCAACACGGCAAAGGCGCCGACATGGGTGCGTCGTTCGGCAGTGGTGCTTCGGGCAGCTTGTTCGGCGCCACGGGCAGTGCCAACTTTCTGTCGCGCACCACGGCGGTCGCCGCTGCGGTGTTCTTCATCAGCACCCTGGCGATGGCCTATTTCGGCACCAACAACACCACGCGGTCACCGACCGGCACCAGTGTGCTCGAGCGTGCTGCCGCCGCATCGGGTGCGGCAAGCGGCGCGTCGGGCGTGATGTCGGGTGCCAGTGGGGTAGCCAACATCCCCACCGGGATGATTCCGACGGCGCCCTCGGCCACCACGCCAGCCGTCGCGCCGACAACCGTCCCGGCAGGCAGTGCGCCAGCAGTGCCTGCGGCGCCGGGTGTGATTCCCAAGTAGTTCAGTTTAGAATCAGAGGCTGTTTGGCAAGCCAGCCTCATGCACGCCGAACAGCAACGACACGAGCACCGCCGACGTGGTGAAATTGGTAGACACGCTATCTTGAGGGGGTAGTGGCGAAAGCTGTGCGAGTTCGAGTCTCGCCGTCGGCACCACCGCGCGTGGATGCATCGCTTCGGTACCCAAAGCGTTCAATCAACACTCGACCATGGAATTGCAACAGTACCTGCCCGTGATTCTGTTCATCCTGGTGGGGGTGGCCGTGGGCGTGTTGCCGCAAGTGATGGGGTTCATCTTCGGCCCCAACCGACCCGATGCCGCCAAGAACAGCCCGTACGAATGCGGGTTCGAAGCGTTCGAAGACGCGCGCATGAAATTCGACGTCCGCTACTACCTGGTGGCGATCCTCTTCATCCTCTTCGATCTGGAGATCGCGTTCTTCTTCCCATGGGCGGTGGCGCTCAAGGACATCGGCTGGACGGGCACCTTGGCGGGCTTCATGTTTCTGGCCATCCTGCTCGTGGGCTTTGTCTACGAATGGAAGAAGGGCGCCCTGGATTGGGACTGAGTCAGCACCATGGGCATTGAAGGCAAACTGAGCGAAGGCTTCGTCACCACCACGGTCGACAGTCTGGTCAACTGGTCCAAGACCGGGTCGTTGTGGCCGATGTCGTTCGGTCTGGCGTGCTGCGCCGTGGAGATGATCCACGCGGGCGCGGCGCGCTACGACATCGATCGCTTCGGCATGTTGTTTCGCCCCAGCCCGCGCCAATCGGATTTGATGGTCGTGGCCGGCACGTTGTGCAACAAAATGGCCCCGGCGCTGCGCAAGGTCTACGACCAGATGGCCGAACCGCGTTGGGTGCTGTCGATGGGCTCGTGCGCCAATGGCGGTGGCTATTACCACTACAGCTATTCGGTGGTGCGCGGCTGCGATCGCATCGTGCCGGTGGATGTGTATGTGCCCGGTTGCCCGCCGACCGCCGAGGCACTGCTGTACGGCATCATCCAGTTGCAGCAAAAGATCCGCCGCACCAACACCATCGCGCGTGCCTGAGGGGTTTGTGTGACGATTTTTGCGGTCCATCCCGAAACCCTCCAGCAGACAATTGCCGCGACGCTCGGCGACAAGGCGCAAAGCCTGACACTGGCTTTAGGCGAGTTGTCCGTCGTGGTGCGCGCGGCCGACTATCTGGCAGTCGCCCAGACGCTGCGCGATGCGCAGGGTTGCCAGTTCGAGCAGATGATCGATCTGTGCGGCGTCGACTATTCCGAATTCGGCAACGGATCCTACGAAGGCCCACGGTATTGCGTCGTGATGCACCTGTTGTCGGTCAGCCTGAACCAGCGCGTGCGGGTCAAAGTGTTCGCGCCCGACGACAGTTTTCCGGTGGTCGATTCGGTGACTGCGATCTGGAATTCCGCCAACTGGTTTGAACGCGAGGCGTTCGATCTGTTCGGCATCGTGTTCGAGGGCCATGCCGATCTGCGCCGCATCCTGACCGACTACGGATTCATCGGTCACCCGTTTCGCAAGGATTTCCCCACGACCGGCCATGTCGAGATGCGGTATGACTCCGAGCAGCGTCGCGTCATCTACCAACCCGTCACGATCGAGCCGCGCGAGATCACGCCGCGCATCATTCGTGAAGACAACTACGGGGGCGGCTTGCACTAGGCGGGCGCAGACATGGCAGAGATCAAGAACTACACGCTGAACTTCGGACCCCAGCACCCTGCGGCGCACGGTGTGCTGCGCCTGGTACTGGAACTCGACGGCGAGGTGATCCAGCGCGCCGACCCGCATATCGGCTTGCTGCACCGCGCAACCGAGAAGCTGGCCGAGAGCAAGACCTATATCCAGTCCTTGCCTTACATGGACCGGCTCGACTATGTGTCGATGATGTGCAATGAACACGCCTATTGCCTGGCCATCGAGAAGCTGCTGGGCGTCGCGGTTCCGATACGCGCCCAGTACATCCGTGTCATGTTCGCCGAGATCACGCGCTTGCTCAACCACTTGATGTGGCTGGGCTCGCACGGCAATGACTGCGGCAGCTCCACCATCCTGATCTATACGTTTCGGGAGCGCGAAGACTTGTTCGACATGTACGAGGCGGCCAGCGGTGCGCGCATGCATGCGGCGTATTTCCGCCCCGGCGGCGTATACCGTGACCTGCCCGACAGCATGCCGCAGTACCGCGCGAGCAAGGTGCGCAACGCCAAGAGCGTGGTCCAGCTCAACAGCAATCGCAGTGGGTCGCTACTCGATTTCATCGACGACTTCACCCAGCGGTTTCCGGCCTGCATGGCCGAGTACCACACACTGCTGACGGAAAACCGGATCTGGAAGCAGCGTACCGTCGGCATCGGTGTTGTCACGCCCGAGCGCGCGCTCAATATGGGATTCACCGGTCCGATGTTGCGGGGCTCAGGGATCGCATGGGACCTGCGCAAAAAGCAGCCCTACGATGTGTACGACAAGATGGAGTTCGACATCCCGGTTGGCCGTACCGGCGACGTGTACGACCGCTACCTGGTCCGCATGGAGGAGATGAAGCAGTCCAACGGCATCATCCGGCAGTGCATCCAGTGGCTGCGTGCCAATCCCGGGCCGGTCATCACCGACAACCACAAGATCGCGCCGCCCAGCCGTGAATCCATGAAGACCAATATGGAAGAGCTGATCCACCATTTCAAGTTGTTTACCGAGGGTTTCCAGGTGCCCGCGGGCGAGGCCTATGCGGCGGTCGAACATCCCAAGGGTGAGTTCGGGATCTACATCGTCAGCGATGGTGCCAACAAGCCATACCGGCTCAAGATCCGGCCGCCGGGTTTTGCGCATCTGGCCGCAATGGATGAAATGTCGCGGGGCCATATGATCGCCGATGCGGTCGCGATTATTGGCACCATGGATATCGTGTTCGGGGAGATTGACCGATGATTTACGAAGCGGCCAAAGCGCGCTTTGCCAAGGAAGTTGCGAAATACCCGGCGGACCAGAAGCAATCGGCCGTGATGGCCTGCCTGGCAATCGTGCAGCAGGAACGCGGCCATGTGAGCGTCGAGAGCGAGCAGATGGTGGCCGACTATCTGGGCATGCCGCCGATCGCGGTGCACGAGGTGACGACCTTCTACAACATGTACAACCAGCGCCCGGTGGGCAAGTACAAGCTCAATGTCTGCACCAACCTGCCCTGCCAGTTGCGCGACGGCGCCAGCGCGCTGCAGCATCTTGAGAAGAAGCTGGGCGTCACCATGGGCGAGACCACCGGGGACGGCATGTTCACGCTGCAGCAAAGCGAGTGCCTGGGGGCATGCGCAGACTCTCCGGTGTTGTTGGTCAATGACCGGACCATGTGCAGCTTCATGTCCACCGAACGGCTCGATGATTTGATTGCTGGCCTGCGGGCGGCGGAGTCTCCATGACGGCAGTTGACCAGTTGCTGGCGCAGTTCCAGGCCAGCGGAATCGAAACCTGCTTTCACGGCCGGCATATCGAGCCGCAGATCTATGCCGGGCTCGATGGGTCCAACTGGCGGCTGGCCGATTACGAGGCGCGCGGTGGTTACCGGGCATTGCGCAAGATCCTGGGTCAGGATGGCGGCGAAGGCCTGACGGCTGACCAGGTGATCGCCACGGTCAAGGAGTCGGCGCTGCGCGGGCGGGGCGGGGCGGGTTTTCCGACCGGCCTGAAGTGGAGCTTCATGCCACGCCAGTTTCCGGGCCAGAAATACCTGGTGTGCAACTCGGACGAAGGCGAACCTGGAACCTGCAAGGACCGCGACATCTTGCAGTTCAATCCGCATATCGTGATCGAGGGCATGGCCATCGCCGCCTACGCGATGGGTATCACGGTGGGCTACAACTACATTCACGGCGAGATCTTTCAGAGTTACGACCGCTTTGAAGAGGCGCTTGACGAGGCCCGTGCCGCCGGCCTGCTGGGCGACAAGATCCTGGGTAGCGGTTTCAGTTTCCAGTTGCATGCGGCGCACGGGTTCGGCGCTTACATCTGTGGCGAGGAAACCGCCCTGCTCGAATCACTGGAAGGCAAGAAAGGCCAGCCACGCTTCAAGCCGCCCTTTCCCGCCAGCTTTGGCATGTATGGCAAGCCGACCACCATCAACAACACCGAGACCTTCGCCGCGGTGCCATGGATCATCCGCAATGGTGGCCATGCTTATCTGGCCTGCGGCAAACCGAACAACGGTGGCACCAAGATCTATTCGATCAGCGGTGATGTCGAACTGCCGGGCAACTATGAAATACCGATGGGCACGCCGTTCTCCAGGCTGTTGGAACTGGCCGGTGGCGTGCGCGGCGGTCGCAAGCTCAAGGCAGTGATTCCCGGTGGCTCGTCGTCACCTGTGCTGCCGGCAGACATCATGATGCAGTGCACGATGGACTACGACTCCATCGCCAAGGCCGGATCGATGCTGGGTTCGGGCGCAGTGATCGTACTCGACGACACCCGATGCATGGTCAAGTCGCTGCAGCGTCTGAGTTATTTCTACATGCATGAATCGTGTGGCCAGTGCACGCCGTGCCGCGAGGGCACCGGCTGGTTGTCGCGCATGGTCGACCGCGTCGAGACCGGCCAGGGCCGTGCCAACGACATGGATCTGCTCGATTCGGTGGCAGACAATATCCAGGGCCGCACGATCTGTGCCCTGGGCGACGCCGCGGCAATGCCGGTGCGCGCCATGATCAAGCATTTCCGCCATGAATTTGAACACCACGTAGAGCACAAGACCTGCATGGTCCCGGCGTATGTTTGAGGCCCCCACGCTCGTCACTGCCCCGTGCGGGCCGGCCATCCGTGGGGCGGCCCGGCAAATGGCCGTCTGATCAGGTAACAGAAAATGGTAGAAATCGAACTCGACGGCAAGAAGGTCGACATCGTCGAAGGCAGCATGATCATGCATGCAGCCGACAAGGCGGGTACCTACATCCCGCATTTTTGCTACCACAAGAAGCTCAGCATCGCGGCCAATTGCCGGATGTGCCTGGTCGACGTGGAAAAGATGCCCAAGCCGATGCCGGCCTGCGCCACGCCGGTGTCCCAGGGCATGATCGTGCGCACCAAGAGTCCCAAGGCGGTCAAGGCGCAGCAATCGGTAATGGAGTTCCTGCTGATCAACCATCCGCTGGATTGCCCGATCTGCGACCAGGGCGGCGAATGCCAGCTGCAGGATCTGGCGGTCGGATACGGCGGGTCATCGTCGCGCTACGAGGAAGAAAAGCGCGTCGTATTCCACAAGGACGTCGGTCCCCTGATTTCGATGGAGGAGATGTCGCGCTGCATTCATTGCACGCGCTGCGTGCGCTTTGGCCAGGAAGTGGCTGGCGTGATGGAACTGGGTATGTCGCACCGCGGAGAACACGCCGAGATCGAAACCTTTATCGGCCAGTCAATCGATTCCGAATTATCGGGCAACATGATCGACATCTGTCCGGTGGGTGCGCTGACCAGCAAGCCGTTCCGCTACCAGGCCCGGACCTGGGAGCTGTCGCGCCGCAAGTCGATCAGCCCGCACGATTCCACCGGCGCCAACCTGGTGGTGCAGGTCAAGAACCACAAGGTCCTGCGGGTCGTGCCACTGGAGAACGAGGCCGTCAACGAATGCTGGATCGCTGACCGCGACCGCTTTTCCTATGAAGCCCTGAACGGTCCGGAGCGATTGCTCAAACCGATGCTCAAGCAGGGCGGGGCCTGGGTGGAAGTGGACTGGCAGGTCGCGTTGGAATACGTCGCCGGCGGCCTCAGGCAGATCAAGGCCGACCATGGCGCGGCCAGGATCGGCGCCCTGGTCAGCCCGCACAGTACGCTGGAAGAACTGGCACTGGCCGGCGCACTGATGCGTGGCCTGGGCAGTGAGAATATCGACTATCGCCTGCGCCATGCCGAGTTTGCGTCGCAGCCGGCGGTGCATTACCTGGGCATGCCGATTGCGGAGTTGACCCGTCTGCAAAGGGTGCTGGTCGTGGGCTCGAACCTGCGCAAGGACCATCCCTTGTTCGCACAGCGCATTCGCCAGGCAGTACGCCATGGCTGCAAAGTCAGCCGTATCGATGCCCACGCGCAGGATTGGGCGATGCCGATCGCGCACAGCATGCAGGTCGAGGCGTCGCACTGGGCGCAGGCGCTGTCCGATGTCGCGGCCGCCGTGGCCGCTGAAAAGGGCGTCAGCGCGCCGGCTGCCGGCCATGCGTCCGAGCAGGCCGTGGCCCTCGCCCGCAGTCTGTTGGATGGCGAACGCACGGCGATCTTGCTGGGCAATGCGGCGTGTCACCATGCCAAGGCGTCCAGCCTGCTGGCGCTGGCCAACTGGATTGGCGAACAGACGGGCGCACGGGTCGGATACCTGACCGAGGCCGCCAATACCGTGGGGGCCCAGCTGGTGCGGGCCATGCCGGGCGAGGGCGGTCAGCATGCCGGGCAGATGCTCGCTGGCGCCATGCAGGCCGTGCTGTTGCTCAACACCGAGCCCGCGTTCGACTCGGCGGCGGGAGTGGCGGGCAGTGCGGCACTGGCGTGCGCTGCCATGGTGGTCACGCTGAGTCCGTTCAAGGCGAACCTCGAATGCAGCGACGTGTTGTTGCCCATCGCGCCGTTCACCGAGACCTCGGGCAGCTTTGTCAACGCCGAAGGCAGGGTGCAAGGATTCCACGCCGTGGTCAAGCCGGCGGGCGACGCCAGGCCGGCATGGAAAGTCCTGCGTGTGCTGGCCAACATGCTTGAATTGCCGGGCTTCGATTTCGAGTCGTCGCGCGACGTGCTGGGGCTGGTCGAACTGCAGCAGGTCGAAGGTGCGTCCTGGGTCGCAGCGGACAGGTTGGGTAACCAGAGCTCCGCCGCCATCGACCTGACGCCCACCGACCTATCGCCCTGCGTGGCATCGATCTACCAGCTCGACTCCATCGTGCGGCGGGCACCGGCGCTGCAAATGACTGCCGATGCACGGCCGTCGGCGGCCCGCACGCCGGACAAGGCGGAGGCGCTGGCATGATCGACCAGGTCCATTCCTTCGGGTTGGGGCTGTTGGCGGCGCCGTGGTGGAGCGCGGTCGCCTGGCCCATCATCTGGACGCTCATCAAGATCGTGGTTGTGGTGTTGCCGTTGATGGGTGCTGTGGCTTATTTGACCCTGTGGGAGCGCAAGTTCCTGGGCTGGATGCAGGTGCGGCTTGGCCCGAACCGGGTCGGCCCCTGGGGCTTGTTGCAGCCGATCGCCGACGCGTTGAAGCTGCTGACCAAGGAAATTCTCGTGCCGACGGCAGCCAGCAAGGGTTTGTTCGTGCTGGGGCCGGTGCTGACCATCATGCCGGCCATGGCCGCGTGGGCGGTAATTCCGTTCGGCCCCGACATTGCGCTTGCCAACATCAATGCTGGCCTGCTGTTCGTAATGGCGATCACGTCCATGGAGGTCTATGGCGTGGTGATCGCTGGCTGGGCGTCGAATTCCAAGTATTCATTCCTGGGTGCCATGCGTGCATCGGCCCAGATGGTCAGCTACGAGATTGCGATGGGTTTTTGCCTGGTCGTGGTGCTGATGGTCTCAGCCAGCATGAACCTGACCGACATCGTCTCCGTCCAGGGCAAGGGCCAGTTCGCGGACATGGGTTGGAGCTTCCTGTCCTGGAACTGGTTGCCACTGCTGCCGATTTTTGTCGTCTACATCATCTCCGGCCTGGCAGAGACCAACCGGCATCCATTTGACGTGGTCGAGGGCGAGGCCGAAATCGTGGCTGGTCACATGGTCGAGTACTCCGGCATGTCGTATGCCATGTTCTACCTGGCCGAATACGCCAACATGTGGCTTATTTCCATCCTCGCCGCAATCATGTTCCTGGGCGGGTGGCTGTCGCCGGTTGCCGCACTCGATTTCATTCCGGGCTGGATCTGGCTGGGCGTCAAGACCTTCGTCGTCGTGAGCCTGTTCATCTGGGTGCGCGCGACGTTTCCGCGCTTCCGCTACGACCAGATCATGCGCCTGGGCTGGAAGATCTTCATCCCGGTCACGCTGGTCTGGCTGGTGGTGGTGGGTGGCTGGATGCAGACCTCCTTCAATATCTGGAAATAGCAAGACCATGACAACCGTTACCTCCCCATCCGGCGCCCCTGTCGCTGCGCCATTCTCGATCAAGGACTTCCTGACCAGTTTCATGCTGCTCGAGTTGTTCAAGGGCATGGCGGTGACCGGGCGTTACCTGTTCCGGCGCAAGGTCACGATCCAGTTTCCGGAGGAAAAAACCCCTACCAGCCCGCGCTTTCGCGGCTTGCACGCCCTGCGCCGCTACGAGAACGGCGAGGAGCGTTGCATCGCCTGCAAGTTGTGCGAGGCGGTCTGCCCGGCGCTGGCCATCACCATCGAATCGGACGTGCGCGACGACGGCTCGCGCCGCACCACGCGGTATGACATCGACCTCACCAAGTGCATCTTCTGCGGCTTTTGCGAGGAGAGTTGTCCGGTCGATTCGATCGTCGAAACCCATGTGCTCGAGTACCACGGCGAAAAACGCGGCGACCTGTATTTCACCAAGGAGATGCTGCTGGCGGTGGGGGACCGGTACGAAAAAGAAATCGCCGAGCGCCGCGCCGCCGATGCGCCATACCGCTGAGCGTGCGGTGATACCGAGATAAAGCCAGCCATGGATGTCAAAGCCGGATTGTTTTACGTTTTCGCGGCGCTGCTGCTGTTTGCCGCTTTTCGTGTGGTCACGGCGCGCAACCCGGTCCATGCCGCTCTGTACCTGGTGTGGACATTCATCCAGGCGGCCATGATCTGGCTGTTGCTGCAGGCCGAATTTCTGGCCATGGCGCTGGTGCTCGTCTATGTCGGCGCCGTGATGGTGTTGTTCCTGTTCGTCGTGATGATGCTGGACATCAACTTCGACACCATGCGCCAGGGTTTCCGACGCCACTTGCCGCTGGCGGGTGTGATCGGCGTGGTCGTTGCGCTGGAGATGGCCGCTGTGTTGATGGGCGGTTTCCGCATGACCGAGGCTAAGGCCATGCAAGTCCTGCCGCAACTGGCGGGGCAGCAATCGAATACCCGCGACCTCGGTGTTTTGCTCTACAGCGAGTATGTGTTTCCGGTCCAGATCGCCGCCGTGATCCTGCTGGTGGCCATCATCGCGGCCATTGCGTTGACTCTGCGCGAGCGCAAGGACACCAAACACATCGGAGTGGATGCGCAGGTCCGGGTCAAGTCGCGCGATCGGCTGCGCGTTGTCCAATTGGCAGCGACCCAGCCGGCACAGCCGCTGCCACCGGCCGCCGCCGCGCCCGCGCCCGCCGCCACCGGGGAGAAAACGCCATGACATTGACCCTGGGGCACTTCCTGTCGCTGGGCGCGATCCTGTTCGCGGTATCGGTGATCGGCATCTTCCTGAACCGCAAGAACCTGATCATCCTGCTGATGGCGATCGAGCTGATGCTGCTGGCGGTGAACATGAATTTCGTCGCGTTCTCCTATTACCTGGGTGACATGCGCGGCCAGGTTTTCGTGTTCTTCATCCTGACCGTGGCCGCCGCCGAATCGGCGATCGGGCTGGCGATCCTGGTCCAGCTGTTCCGCAACAAGTCGAACATCAACGTGGACGAACTCAATTCGCTCAAGGGCTGACAACAACCATGAGCCAAACCCTTTCAGCCTCCACCTTGTTGACCGTTGCGCTGGCGCCGCTGGTCGGTGCCATCGTGGCCGGCGTATTCGGCACCACGTTTGGCGGAAACCGCATCGGACGGCGTGTCAGCCACAGCCTGACGATCGCCGGCGTGTTGCTGGCGTTTATCCTGTCGGTCAGCGTGCTGCGCGACGTCGTCGTGGACGGTGCGCGTTTCAACGACACGCTTTACACCTGGATGCAGGTTGGTGGCCTGAAGATGGAGATCGGGTTCATGGTCGATGGCCTGACTGCCATGATGATGTGCGTGGTGACCTTCGTCTCGTTGATGGTGCACTTGTACACCGTCGGCTACATGGCCGAGGACGAGGGCTACAACCGCTTCTTCGCCTACATCTCGCTGTTCACCTTCTCGATGCTGATGCTGGTGATGAGCAACAACCTGCTGCAGTTGTTCTTCGGCTGGGAAGCGGTGGGTCTGGTGTCGTACCTGCTGATCGGCTTCTGGTTCAACAAACCGAGCGCGATATTCGCCAACCTGAAGGCCTTCCTGGTGAACCGGGTCGGCGATTTCGGCTTCATCCTGGGCATTGGCCTGGTCTATGCCTATGCCGGTACACTCAATTACAGCGAAGTATTCGCGTTGTCGGGCGAACTGGCCAAGCAGGGTTTCCCCGGCACTGACTGGATGCTGATCACCGTCATCTGCATCTGCCTGTTCATCGGCGCGATGGGCAAGTCGGCGCAGTTTCCGCTGCATGTCTGGCTGCCTGATTCGATGGAAGGCCCGACGCCAATCTCGGCCCTGATCCACGCGGCGACGATGGTGACGGCTGGCATTTTCATGGTGGCGCGCATGTCGCCGCTGTTTGAGTTGTCGGATGCGGCGCTGTCATTCGTGATCGTGATCGGCGCCATCACCGCGCTGTTCATGGGGTTCCTCGGCATTGTGCAAAACGATATCAAGCGGGTGGTGGCGTATTCCACGCTCTCGCAGTTGGGTTACATGACGGTAGCGCTGGGTGCCTCGGCCTACTCGGTCGCGATCTTCCACCTCATGACCCACGCGTTCTTCAAGGCCCTGCTGTTCCTCGCGGCCGGCTCGGTCATCATGGGCTGTCACCACAATCAGGACATGCGCTACATGGGCGGGCTGCGCAAACACATGCCGTGGACCCACTGGACTAGCCTGATTGGTTCTCTCGCGCTGATCGGCACGCCGTTCTTCTCCGGCTTCTATTCCAAAGATCTGATTATTGAAGCGGCACATGCGGCGCGCCTGCCCGGTGCCACGTTCGCGTATTACGCGGTGCTCGCGGGCGTGTTTGTGACGGCGTTCTACTCGTTCCGCATGTACTTCCTGGTGTTCTGGGGCAGCGAGCGCTACGACCAGGTGCCGCATGACGAATCTGGCCACGATGACCACGGACACCACGGCGGCACGCCGCACGAATCGCCCTGGGTGGTGACGCTGCCGCTGGTGTTGCTGGCGATTCCCTCGGTGCTGATTGGATTTTTTACCGTCGCACCGATGCTGTTCGGTGACTATTTCAAGGA
>JAYUQC010000074.1:0-38024 GCA_043759735.1 Rhodoferax sp. | reverse complement strand
GGCAACAAACGGTTTGAACAGGGCAATCCGCGCGAATGCCGCCGCGCCTCGGGTCAGCAATTTGCGGGCGCGCTCCTTGACGACGTCGGTCACCTTGCCACCGAAATAGGCCTCGGCGTACAAGTCGCGTGCCACCAGTTCCAGGTGCAGTTCGATGTACACAACCAGTTCGCGCACCTTGGCAGCAGCAAACGGGTCGGCGGGCAACAAGGCGTGCTGCGGGTATTGCGCCTCGATGAACTCGGCACAGGCAATCGACTCCGATACGCAGCCGGCGCCGGTATCGAGAAACGGCACCTTGCCCATTGGAGAGCGATCCAGCACGGCCGCATCCGTGCTGCCGGTCTTGACCGGTTCTTCCTCGAAGGCAATCTGCTTTTCAAGCAACTGCAGCTTGATCTGGTTGTAATAGTTGCTGGCCGAAAAGCCGCATAGCTTGAGCGTCATGATGATTTCCCATCCGTGGTTGCAATGTCAAAAACAACAATTATGCGAAGCCCGCCATGACGGGGCGTCGCTTGCGCGACTTCAGGCCCTCTATTGTCCGCCCCATGCCCCCGCATACTGGCAACATCTGCCTAGAATGTGCGCACAACAACCCGACCGGAGACATGCATGCGACCATTTCCGTCACGCCGCCAATTCATAGCGGCCAGCGCCGGCGCAGCCACCAGCATTGGCTTGCCGTCGTGGGCCCAGACGCCGGCCTACCCCTCTCGGACCATCAAGTACATCTGCCCCTGGCCAGCCGGCGGGTCCACCGACGTGGTCATGCGCTCCATCGCCGAGAGTGCATCCAAGGTTCTTGGCCAGGCCATCATCATCGAGAACAAGCCGGGCGCGGGCGGCATGCTGGGCGCCAATGAACTGGCCAATGCCAAACCCGACGGATACACACTGTCGCAATTGCCGCACGGGGTGTTCCGCTTTCCGCACATGCAGAAAACCCAGTTCGATACCTTGAAGGACTTCACCTGGATCGCCTGCCTGACGGGTTACACGTTCGGCCTGGTGGTGCCGGCGGACTCGCCGCTCAAGTCGATCCAGGACCTCATCGCCTACGCCAAGGCCAATCCCGAGAAACTGACCTACGGGTCGACTGGCAACGGCACCAGCCCGCACCTGGCGGTGGAGGAGTTTGCCCAGCGTGCCGGCATCAAGCTCACCCATGTTCCGTTCAAGGGCAACGCCGACAACATGCAGGCAGTGCTGGGTGGGCATGTCATGGCGGCCAGCGATGCCACCGGCTGGGGCCCCCATGTGGACGCCGGCAAACTGCGCCTGCTCGCCACCTACGGCAGCAAGCGGACCAAACGCTGGCCCAGCGTGCCCACGCTGGACGAACTGGGCTACAAGACGGTGTCCGACTCGCCGTTTGGCGTGTGTGGCCCCAAGGGCATGGACTCCGCCGTGGTCAAGACCATCCATGACGCGTTCCGCAAGACACTGGAGGACCCGGCCGTGTTGTCCACGTTCGACAAATACGACCAGTCCGTGATCTACATGAATACCGAGACGTATGGCAAATGGGCGCGCGAGACCTTTGCGCTGGAAAAGACCACCATCGAGCGCCTGGGCCTGGCCAACAAGGGCAGCTGAGCCAGCCGCGCCCGAGCCCATGCATGCAGCAGCACGACCCTTACGCCGCCCACCCGCCCCCCAATGCATGGCTGATGGCCATGGAGTTTCGTGCACCCTGGGAATTTGGCGCCGCGCTTGCGGCCTGGTTCGCTCTGCAACGTGCGCCCCGGGGCGATGGTCACCCGGTCATCATTTTTCCGGGGCTGTCGGCCAGCGACGTTTCCACCTTTCCGCTGCGCAGCTACCTGCAGCGCATGGGCTACGCGCCGTCGGGCTGGAACCAGGGCTTTAACTTCGGTCCCCGTGCCGGCGTATTGCGCACTGCCACGGAACAGCTGGCGGAGGCGGCGCAGGTTGCCGGTCGCAAGGTCAGCCTGGTTGGCTGGAGCCTGGGCGGAATTTACGCCCGGGAGCTTGCCAAGCAATTGCCGGACCTGGTGCGCAGCGTGATCACGTTGGGAACACCGTTTGCCGGAAATCACACCAGCACCAACGCCTGGCGCCTGTACGCGCTGGCCAGCGGTCGTGACATCGCGCGCGAAACCGCCGAATACGACCTGCCGCAAGCGCCACCGATGCCCACTACCTCGGTCTTCTCGCGCACCGACGGCGTCGTGGCCTGGAAAGCCAGCCAGCAGGCGCCCTGTCCGCGCAATCCGCACACCGAAAATATCGAAGTCTTGGCCAGCCATGTTGGACTGGGCCTCAACCCGAGTACCTGGTGGGCACTGGCCGACCGGCTGGCGCAGCCAGAAGGCCGGTGGACGGCGTTCGTACGCAAACGCGGACTGCACGGCATCATTTTCCCTGACCCGAAACGCTAACCGAGGCACTAACCGAAGCGCCAGCCGAGGCGCTGCACCCGTGCGCGGGACGCGAACAGTCGCTGCCGCGTTGCTGCCGGGTGTCAGCCCTGCGAGCGCTGGTAGTTGGCGATGCCGTCCAGGATTTCCTTGCGCGCCGACTCGGCACCCTCCCAGCCCAGGATCTTGACCCACTTGCCGACTTCGAGATCCTTGTAGTGCTCGAAGAAATGGGCGATGGTCTTGAGTCGCAACGGATTGAGGTCTTCCGGCTTTTGCCATTGGGAGTAGATCGACAGGATCTTGTCGATGGGCACCGCCAATATCTTGCCATCGTCACCCGCCTCGTCCTGCATTTTAAGAATGCCGATCGGCCTGCATGTCACCACCACGCCGGGAATCAGCGGAACCGGCGTGATCACCAGCACGTCGACCGGATCGCCGTCGCCGCTGATGGTCTTGGGCACATAACCGTAGTTGGTCGGGTAGTGCATCGAGGTGCTCATGAAGCGGTCGACAAAAATTGCGCCGGATGACTTGTCCACCTCGTACTTGACCGGATCGGCATTCATCGGAATCTCGATGATTACATTGAAGGCGTCGGGCACGTTGGGCCCAGGGGTGACGTTGTCCAGGGACATAGGGTGAAACTCTCCGGAAGTGTTCTTGCTGGGGACAGCGGGACCAAACCCGCCTTGTTGGTATTAACCCTGATTTTACTGACGCCCATCTTGCTGCGGCAGAAGCGCCGTTATTTTCAGTTACAGTGCTGCGGTTGGCCAATCGTCTCCTGACTGGGACACACGAGGAAGCAACGCAGCCGGGCATGGCGCGCGTTGTGCCCTCAAAGCAAAACCCAGGTCCTTGGACTGAATCGGAACAAGCCACGGCCTGTCGGCCTGCCTCGTTCGGGATTGATTAGTAGGAGTGATGACTATGACGGGCAACTCGGTGCTGATTCTGGCACTCGTTTGCGGTTTCGGAGCCGTGGCATACGGTTTCTGGGCCCGCAGTTGGATTCTTTCCCAGGACGCAGGCAATGCGCGCATGCAGGAGATCGCCGCCGCCATTCAAACTGGCGCGGCCGCCTATCTGTCGCGCCAGTACAAGACCATCGCCATGGTAGGCGTCGTACTCACTATCCTGATCGCCGTGTTTCTCGACGGCCCCAGTGCGGTCGGCTTCGTGATCGGCGCCTTTCTCTCCGGCGCCTGCGGCTTCATCGGCATGAACGTCTCGGTGCGCGCCAATGTGCGAACCGCACAGGCTGCGACCAAGGGCATCGGCCCGGCGCTGGACGTCGCGTTTCGCGGCGGTGCCATCACCGGGATGCTGGTGGTGGGACTGGGCCTGCTGGGCGTCACCGGGTTTTACTGGTTCCTGGTGGGCAACGGCAATTACACGCCCGATGCCAACTTGGCTGAACTGCTCAATCCGCTGATCGGTTTTGCCTTCGGCTCGTCGCTGATTTCCATCTTCGCACGACTCGGAGGCGGCATTTTCACCAAGGGCGCCGACGTCGGTGCCGACCTGGTGGGCAAGGTCGAGGCTGGTATTCCCGAAGACGATCCACGCAACCCGGCCGTCATTGCCGACAACGTGGGCGACAACGTCGGTGACTGTGCCGGCATGGCGGCCGACCTGTTCGAGACCTATGCGGTCACGCTGATTGCCACCATGGTGCTGGGTGCCCTGCTGGTCACGAACGCAGGAACCAGCGCTGTGGTGTATCCGCTGGCGCTGGGTGCGGTGTCGATCATCGCGTCGATCATCGGCTGCTTTTTTGTCAAGGCATCGCCGGGCATGACCAATGTGATGCCGGCGTTGTACAAGGGCCTGGCGGTGGCCGGCGGCCTGTCGTTGGTGGCCTTCTATGGCGTCACGGTGTGGCTGATTCCGGACAACGCCATCAACGCCAGCGGTAGCCAGATGGCGCTGTTTGGCTCCTGCGCCGTCGGCCTTGTCCTCACCGGCGCGCTGGTCTGGATCACCGAGTACTACACCGGCACCCAGTACGCGCCGGTGCGCCATATCGCGCAGGCATCCACCACTGGTCATGGCACCAACATCATCGCCGGCCTGGGTGTCTCGATGCGCTCCACCGCCTGGCCAGTGATCTTCGTGTGTATCGCGATCTGGCTGTCGTATGCGCTGGCAGGCCTGTATGGCATCGCCATTGCCGCCACCTCCATGCTCAGCATGGCCGGCATCGTCGTGGCGCTGGACGCCTACGGCCCCATCACCGACAACGCCGGCGGCATTGCCGAGATGGCCGAGATGCCCGCCAGTGTGCGCGAGATCACCGACCCGCTGGACGCGGTGGGCAACACGACCAAGGCGGTGACCAAGGGTTACGCCATCGGCTCCGCCGGCCTGGCGGCGCTGGTGCTGTTCGCGGACTACACGCACAAGCTGGAGTCCTACGGCAGCGTCATCAAGTTCGACCTGAGCGACCCGATGGTCATCATCGGCCTGTTCATCGGTGGCCTGATCCCCTACCTGTTTGGCGCCATGGCGATGGAAGCCGTCGGCCGCGCTGCGGGCGCCGTGGTGGTGGAGGTGCGGCGCCAGTTCCGCGAGATCAAGGGCATCATGGAAGGTACCGCCAAGCCCGAATACGGCAAGGCCGTCGACATGCTGACCACGGCGGCGATCAAGGAAATGATGATCCCATCGCTGTTGCCGGTCGTGGTGCCGGTCCTGGTCGGCCTGCTGCTCGGCCCCGCCGCTCTGGGTGGCCTGCTGATGGGCACCATCGTGACCGGCCTGTTCGTCGCCATCTCGATGTGTACCGGCGGCGGCGCCTGGGACAATGCCAAAAAGTACATCGAAGACGGCAACCACGGCGGCAAGGGCTCCGAAACCCACAAGGCGGCAGTGACCGGCGACACAGTGGGTGACCCGTACAAGGACACGGCCGGCCCGGCGATCAACCCGCTGATCAAGATCATCAACATCGTCGCGCTGCTGATCGTGCCGCTGGTGATGCAATTCCATGGACCCACGGCCAAGACCGGCGCGCTGGCAGCACCGGCTGTTGTGTCGGCGCCAGCGGCCACGGTGACTGCACTTGCCCCGGCGACCTTGACCGCCAAACCATAGCCCGGCCGCGCGCCGGACAAACTTGCGCCACCAGGGGCGCATGGCGCTAGACCCAAGCCCGCAACCGTGCGGGCTTTTTGCTGGCCCTTGCAACCTGGCCGGCGGGTCGCACGGCGTGGCTTAAACTCGGCGACGGACACCCGAATTGCAGCCGCGTACACCTGCGCGGCCCCCGTACCCGAGCAGCCATCATGCAACGCAACTTCATTGCCAACCAATCGGTCGCGAGCCAGTCGGCTCGCAGCATTCCGGTTCTCGACCCGTCGGATGGACAGGTATTTGACGCGTTGCAGCGCAGCGATGCGCGCGATATCGACGCTGCGGTTGCCGCTGCGCGCCAGAGCCTGCACAACGGCTGGGGGAAACTGGCCGCCGCCGAGCGCGGCCGGCTGCTGATGCGGCTGTCGCAGCATGTCGCGGCGCACACCGACGAGCTGGCGCTGCTGGAGCAGCGCGATTGCGGCAAGCCGGTCAAGCAGGCGCGGGCCGACGCCACCGCGCTGGCGCGTTATTTCGAGTTCTATGCTGGCGCCTGCGACAAGCTGCACGGCGAGACTCTGCCCTATCTGGACGGGTACAGCGTATTTACCTGGCGTGAACCGCATGGCGTGACCGGCCACATCATTCCGTGGAACTACCCGATGCAGATCTTCGGGCGCAGCGTGGGGGGCGCATTGGCCGCTGGCAACAGCTGCGTCGTCAAGCCCGCGGAAGACGCCTGCCTGTCGCTGATACGGGTGGCGCAAATTGCCGCCGAAATCGGTTTTCCGGCTGGCGCCATCAACATCGTCACCGGCTATGGCCATGAGGTCGGCGACGCGCTGGCGCGGCATCCGGGGGTGGACCATATCAGCTTCACCGGCAGCCCGAAGATCGGAACCCTGATCCAGCAAGTGGCCGCCGAGCGGCACTGCCCGGTCACATTGGAACTGGGCGGCAAAAGCCCGCAGATCGTATTTGCCGACGCCGACCTGGATGCGGTGTTGCCCACCGTGATCAATGCCATCGTGCAAAACGCCGGTCAGACCTGTTCTGCCGGGTCGCGTCTGTTGGTGGAACAGGCCATCTACGAGCCACTGCTCGAACGCCTGGGGCGTGCCTTTGCCGCATTGCGCGCCGGACCAGCGGCGATGGATCTGGACCTGGGCCCGCTGATTCGCCAAAGTCAGTTGGTGCGGGTCGACGCATTTCTGGAGCAGGCCCGCCGTGACGGCATTCCCACGGTGGCGCAGGGACAGATTGCGGCCGAGGCGCCCGCGACCGGCTTTTACCAGGCGCCAGTGCTGCTGCGCGACGTGCCGGTCGACCACCGGCTGGCGCAAGAAGAGGTATTTGGCCCGGTGCTGGCCGCGATGGCTTTCACGGACGAGGCGCACGCGGTCGAACTGGCCAATGCCACACCGTTCGGCCTGGTTGCGGGCGTCTGGACCCGCGACGGCGCGCGCCAGTTCCGGATGGCCCGCAAGGTCCGCAGCGGTCAGATCTTCATCAACAACTACGGCGCCGGGGGTGGCGTCGAATTGCCGTTCGGGGGCGTCAAGTCGTCCGGATACGGCAGGGAAAAAGGTTTCGAGGCGCTGCTGGGATTCACCACTCTCAAGACAGTGGCGCTGCGCCACGGCTGACGGCGTACCGGATAGTGGCCCTGGCGCCAGATTTCATCATCACCAGCAAGGACCGATTTATGCGAGTCAAGGACAAGGTCGTCATCGTCACCGGAGCCGGCGGCGGCATCGGCGCCGGCATTGCGCAGCGTTTGGCCAGCGAGGGTGCCAAGGTCATCGTCAACGACCTCAACGCCTTGCTCGGCGACAAAATGGCGACCACCATCGTTGCTGCCGGTGGCGTTGCCAGTTGCATTGCCGGCGATGTGACCGCTACCCGGGACATGAAGGCCCTGGTGGACGGCGCGGTGCAACGCTACGGGCGGCTAGACGCCATGGTCAACAACGCAGGCTGGACCCATCGCAACCGGCCGGCGCTGGAGGTGAGCGAAGAGGAATTCGACAAGTGCTTCGCAGTCAACGTCAAAAGCCTGTACCTGGCCACCATCCACGCGACGCCGGTGTTTCGGGCCCAGGGCGGCGGCAGCTTCATCACCATTGCATCGACCGCCGGACTGCGCCCGCGCCCGGGCCTGACCTGGTACAACGCGTCCAAGGGCGCTGCCATCACCCTGTCCAGGTCGCTGGCGGCCGAACTGGGTCCGGACAACATCCGGGTCAATTGCATCAACCCGGTCTTCAATCCCGACACCGGGCTGTCGGCGGAGTTCGCCGGCGGGCCGCTGGACGACGCGCGACGCGCCAAGTTCCTGGCCTCGATTCCGCTTGGACGTTTCTCGACCGCGATGGATGTGGCCAACGCGGCCTTGTACCTGGTCAGCGACGAAGCGGCATTCATCAGCGGTGTATGCCTCGAGGTCGATGGCGCGCGCTGTGTTTGACTGCGCCCCGATCAGGGGCACGCGGACGGGTTGCCGGCAGACATGCGCGGCTACGGCAGAATCACACCATGTCTGAACGCGTCATTCCATTGCTCGACCAACGCCGGGCGGGCTTCATGCCGCCGATGGACCCGGTCCCGATGCCGGCCGACGGCCGATTGCGCGACACGCTCCAGCGCCCCCTGCGCGACCTGCGCATCAGCGTCACCGACCGTTGCAACTTCCGCTGCAGCTACTGCATGCCCAAGGCGGTATTCGACAAGAACCATGTCTACCTGCCACATTCGGCGCTGCTGGAGTTCGAGGAGATCACCCGGTTGGCCCGACTGTTCGTGAGCCACGGCGTGGGCAAGTTGCGCCTGACGGGCGGCGAGCCCCTGCTGCGCAAGAACATCGAAGTCCTGATCGCGCAGTTGGCGCAACTGCGCAGCGTGGACGGCGCAGCACTGGACATCACGCTGACCACCAACGGATCCCTGCTGGCCCGCAAGGCCAAGGCATTGCACGACGCTGGCCTGCGCCGGGTCACGGTCAGCCTGGACGGCCTGGACGACACCGTGTTTCGCAGCATGAACGATGTCGACTTCCCGGTGGCGCAGGTGCTCGAGGGCATTGCCGCGGCGCGCGACGCCGGCCTGGGCCCGATCAAGGTCAACATGGTGGTCAAGCGCGGCACCAACGAGCACGAGATCGTGCCAATGGCGCGGCATTTTCGCGGCACCGGTGTCGTGCTGCGGTTCATCGAATATATGGATGTCGGCGTCACCAACGGCTGGCGCATGGACGAGGTGTTGCCGTCCAGCGATGTGATCCGGATGATTCGCCAGGAACTGCCGCTGCTGCCGCTGCAGGCCTCCAGCGCCGGCGAAACGGCCGAACGCTGGGGCTATGCGGGGCCTGACGGGCAGCACGCGCCAGAGCTCGGCGAGATTGGCGTCATCAGCAGTGTGACCCATGCGTTTTGCCACGACTGCAACCGGGCCCGCCTTTCCACGGAAGGCCAACTGTACCTGTGCTTGTTCGCGTCGCGCGGCCACGACCTGCGCGCCCTGTTGCGCGGCGGCGCCAGCGATGCCGTGCTGAGCGCGGCGATCGGCGCCATCTGGAGCCGGCGCGACGATCGCTATTCCGAGTTGCGCAATACCGGATCCGCCCCCACCCAGTCCCGGGTGGAGATGAGCTACATCGGAGGCTGAACCCGATGGCCTTGTCCCATCCCCCGCCGCACGGAGCGGCCCGGTTGAGCGACGATGCCGCCGACCGTACGGCGCAGGTGGCGATAGCGCGCGCGCAGATCACCGGTGTGGTCCTGGCCGGCGGGCGTGGCGCACGCATGGGCGGCGTGGACAAGGGATTGCAGCTGTTCGATGGCATTGCGATGGCCTTGCATGCCTTGCGCCGGCTGCAGCCGCAGGTCGGTGCAAGCATGCTCAACGCGAACCGACATCTGGATCAGTACCAGGCGTTTGGCGTTCCTGTGCACGCTGACGCGCTGCCTGACTACGCCGGCCCGCTGGCGGGCTTCATCACCGCGTTGCAGCATTGCACGACAGCTTATCTGGTGACCGTACCCTGCGACTCGCCGCTTTTTCCGACCGACCTGGTCGCGCGACTGGCACAGGCCTTGACGCGCGCCAACGCAGATATCGCCATGGCCAGTGCGCGGGAGCGCAATGACCAGGGCACGCTGGAGTGGCGTTCCCAGCCAGTTTTTTGCTTGTTGCCGGTGCGGCTGCTGACCAGCCTGAATGCTTACGTGGCTGGCGGCGGGCGCAAGATCGATGCATGGACCGCCCAGCACACGACGGTGCTGGTGCCCTTCGACGCGCCGCGCGCGTTCGCCAACGCCAATACGCCGGAACAATTGCAGGACCTGCAGTCATGAGCCGCCGGGCCGTTCCCAAGGCGAATCCCGCAGTGCGCAGCACGCAGGGTGGTCCGGTGAGCCGCCGGGCCGTTCCCAAGGCGCGTGCCACCGGGCCCGGCACAGAGGTAGCCCGGTGAGTGGCAGGACGATCGACGAGATTGCGGCCGAACTGCAAGGCTACGACCCGAAGAGCCTGCGCGCCAGCGATGTCGGCCGGTTTCTGGAGCGGCTCGTCGACCCGGTATCCGAGGTCGAGAACGTCAGCGTATTCGATGCGCTGCAACGGGTGCTGGCGCGCGACATCGTGTCGCCGATCAGCGTACCGCCGCATGACAACTCGGCCATGGACGGATTCGCCTTCGATGGCGCGGCGCTGCAGTCGGACAAACCTCTCACGCTGTCCGTGATCGGCACCGCGCTGGCCGGCGCACCCTGGCAGGGGCATGTCGGGCCGGGCGAGGCGCTCAAGATCATGACCGGAGCCGTCATGCCCGATGGCCTGGATACCGTCGTTCCGCAGGAACTGGCACAGGCCGGCGACGGGACGGTCAGCATCGCGGCCGGCACCGTATCCAGCGGCGACAACCGGCGCGCGCTCGGCGAGGACCTGATGCAGGGCCAAAGCGCGCTGTCGCAGGGTGAATGGCTCGGACCTGCCGCGCTCGGCCTGATCGCCAGCCTGGGCATCGCCGAAGTCCCGGTCTGGCGCCGGCTCCGGGTGGCCTACTTCTCCACCGGCAATGAGATCCTGAGCCTGGGCGACGCGCCCCGGCCCGGCGCGGTCTACGACAGCAACCGCTATACCGTGTTCGGCCTGCTCAGCCGCATGGGCATACAGGTGGTCGATCTGGGCGTGGTCGCCGACGAGCCGACGGCGCTGGAGTCAGCCTTCGTGCAGGCCGCGGCGCAGGCCGATGCGATCATTACCAGCGGTGGCGTCAGCGTCGGCGAGGCCGATTACACCAAGGCGATGATGCACAAGCTGGCAGGCTCGGCCGGCGGTGTGGCTTTCTGGCGCATCGCGATGCGCCCGGGTCGTCCGATGGCGGTGGGACGGATCGCCGCTGGCGCGGGGCCGAACCCACGCGCCGCCGTGCTGTTTGGCCTGCCCGGCAACCCGGTCGCGGTCATGGTGACCTTTCTGGCCTTCGTGCGCCCGGCCCTGCTGCGCATGATGGGCTGCCGCGCCAGGTCCACGCCCATGCTGCGCGCACACAGCCAGCAGGCAATCCGCAAGAAGGCCGGACGCACCGAATACCAGCGCGGCATCGTCAGCACGGCACCGGACGGCAGCCTGCAGGTGCGTAGCACTGGCAACCAGGGCTCGGGCGTGCTCCGTTCGATGGTCCAGGCCAATGGACTGATCGTGCTCTCACACGATCAGGGTGATGTGGCAGCAGGCGATGAAGTCGACGTGATGGTGTTCGACGGCGTGATCTGATTCACGCCGCAGCGGCAACTGGCGCCACAGGCGCAGCGCTCACAGGATGCGGCCCGGGCTCGGCAGCATCGGCAGCATGTGGCTGCGCAAGTTCGGCAACCTCCTTCCTGGCCCCCGGCGCATGCCGGCGTGCAAACAGCGAATACATCGTGGGTACCACGAAGATCGTCAGCAGCGTCCCCATACTCATGCCACCGACGATCACCCAGCCGATCTGTTGCCGACTTTCCGCGCCGGCTCCGGTGGCCAATGCCAGCGGCAGTGCGCCGAGCACCATCGCGCCGGTGGTCATCAGGATCGGACGCAGGCGCTGAATGGCGGATTTCTGCACCGCCGCCAGCATGTCCATGCCCTGCTCGCGCAGCTGGTTCGCGAACTCGACGATCAGGATGCCGTGCTTCGTAATAAGTCCCACCAGGGTGATCAGGCCGATCTGGCTGAACACATTGAGCGTCCCGCCTGCCCACTGCAGTGCCAGCAATGCCCCCGCCATCGACAAGGGCACGCTGAACAGGATCACGAACGGATCGATGAAGCTTTCGAACTGTGCCGCCAGCACCAGGAAGATGAAGAACAGGGCCAGCACGAACACCAGCGTCAGCGAATCGGACGACTTGCGGAACTCGCGGCTGATGCCGTTGAGATCGGTCGCATAGCCGGGCTTGAGCACTTTCTTGGCGGTCTGGTCCATGAACGTGAGCGCCTCGCCGATGGCGTAATTGGCCGCCAGATTGGCGGTGATCGTCGCCGAGCGGCGCTGCGCGAAATGGTTGAGCTCGCGCGGCACCACCACCTCGCGGATATTCACCAGCGCCGACAGCGAAATCATGGTGTCGTTCTTGCCGCGCACAAAAATGCGTTCGATATCCGACGGCGTGCCGCGGCCGGAGTCCATGGTCTGCACGATCACATCGTATTGCTCGCCCTCGCGCTTGAACCGGGTCACGGTGCGACCGCCAAGCATGGTCTCGACGGCGCGTGCGATGGCGTCCACGCCAACGCCGTTGTCGGCTGCCCGCTCCCGGTCTACTTCGAGCCTGATCTCCGGCTTGTTCAGGCGCAGATCGGTATCGACCTGCACAAATCCGGGGTTCTTCGCCAATTCGTCCTGGAACGCGCGCACCACCTGCGCCAGGTTCTGGTAGCTCTCCGAGGTGATGATCACGTAATTCACCGGCCGCTGCGTGAAGCCCTGGCCGAGCGACGGCGGCGTGATCGGAAAGGCGCTGACGCCGGTCAGGCCCGCCACCCGCGGCGTCATGTCACGGGCCATCTCCTGCGTCGTGCGTTTGCGTTCTTCCCAGGGTTTGGCCCGGAAAAAGATGTTGCCCTGCGCCACGGTCGGGTTGCCGATGGTGGCAAATACCCGATCGAACTCCGGGTAGCTTTCGCCGATTCGCTCGATCGCCATCGCATAGCGGTTGGTGTAATCCAGCGTCGCACCGTCCGGCCCATTGACCTGGGCCAGCACCACGCCGCGGTCCTCGATCGGTGCCAGTTCACGCTTGATGCTGCCCAGCACCGACCAGGAAACGACCCCGCTGCCGATGGCCAGCAACACGATCAGCCAGCGCACCTTGAGCGTCCAGCCCAGCAGGCGCGCATAGCCGCGGGTCATCGCCTGCAGGCCGCGTTCCATGCCGCGGTCGAAGAAACCGGGCTGGGGATTGTGGCGCAGCAACAGTGAGCACATCATCGGCGATAGCGTCAACGCCACGACCCCGGACACCACCACCGCACCGGCCAGCGCCAGCGCGAATTCGGTAAATAGCCTACCGGTGCGACCCGGCGCGAAAGCCAGCGGTGCGTACACGGCCACCAGCGTCATGGTCATCGCGACGATCGCAAAGCCCACTTCGCGCGCGCCACGGATGGCGGCCTGAAACGGCGTGAGTCCCTCTTCTATGTGGCGGTAGATGTTCTCCAGCATCACGATCGCGTCGTCCACCACCAGCCCGATCGCCAGCACCAGGGCCAGCAGCGTCAGCGTGTTGATGCTGAATCCCGCCAGCGCCATCAGCGCGAAGGTGCCGATCAGCGACACCGGAATGGTGAGCAGCGGAATAATCGACGCGCGCAAGGTGCGCAGGAAAACGAAGATCACCAGCGCCACCAGTACCACGGCCTCGGCGATGGTGGTGTACACCGCCTTCACTGAGCGGTCGATGAACACTGAGTTGTCGTTGGCAATCTCGATCCGTACGCCCGGCGGCAAATCGCCGTGCACCTTGTCCATCAAGGCGCGGACACCCGCCGACAGTTCCAGCGGATTGGCCGTCGCCTGCCGCACGACACCCAGCGCCACCGATTCGCGGCCGTTGAGTCGCACGCTGGAACGCTCCTCCGCCGCGCCGGTCTGAACGCGCGCGACGTCGGCAATGCGGATGGGCAAACCGTTGACGGTGCGGATCACGACCTGCCGGAATTCCGAGGGGCGCTGCAGGTCGGTCGCCGCCGTGACATTGAATTCACGCTGTTTGCTCTCGATGCGCCCGGCCGGCACCTCCAGGTTGGAGCGGCGCAAGGCGTCCTCCACGTCCTGCACCGTCAGGCGATAGGCAGCCAACCGGTCCGGGTCCAGGCCAATGCGCATCGCCAGCTTGCGCTCGCCGAATATGGTCACATCTGCCGCCCCCGGCGCCGTTTGCAGCACCGGTTTGACCAGTTGATTGGCCATGTCGGTCAATTGCAGCGCCGTATGGGTGTCCGAACTCATGGCCAGGAACACCACCGGGAACGATTCTGCTTCCACCTTGGCGATGACCGGTTCGTCGATACCCTGCGGCAGGCGCTGGCGCACGCGCGAGACTTTGTCGCGCACGTCTGCCGCCGCTGAATCGGGGTCGCGGCTGAGCGCAAACCGGATCGAAATCAGGCTACGTTCCTGCCGGCTGATCGATGTGATGACATCGACGCCTTCGATGCCCGCCAGGGAATCCTCCAGCACCTTGCTGACCTGCCCCTCCACCACCTCGCTGGAGGCACCGCCAAAACGAGTCTGCACGCTGACCACGGGTTCGTCGATCTTGGGGTACTCCCGCACCGACAATCGATTGAAGGAGACCGCGCCGATCAGTACGATCAGCATCGAGAGCACGGTCGCAAAGACCGGGCGGCGTATGGAGGTTTCAGCCAGCTGCATGGAAGATGCCTGCTGTCGTCAGTTGCGCGTGGCCGCCAGTGCAGTGGAAGCAGCGCCTGCCACTTCGGACGCTACACCCGCCGGCGCGCTGGCTGCGCCAGCGGGGCCGCCAGTACCACCGCGTTGTGGCGGGCGTCCCAGCTCAACGACGCGCAGCGCCGTACCATCGCGCTGCAGGCGCTGTTGGCCGGCCACCACGACGGTTTCGCCCTCGAGCAGACCCTCGACAATCTCCACCTTGCCCAGCTGGCGCGCCCCGAGCCTGACCTCTTGGCGCAAGGACACCAGCTTGGTATCGGGCGGCAGCGGTCGGTCGGTCACCGGTGGCACCATCGCCACATCAACCACCTTGATCACAAACTGTCTGCCGCCTTGCGGAACGATAGCTTCCTCAGGGACGACGATGGCCTGATCCTTGATGGCAAAGATCGTCGTGACCCGCGCAAACATGCCCGGACGCAGAGGCGCCGGGTTGCCACCGCCCGGCCCCGGCCCACGCGCTGCGCCCGCGCCGGGCCCGGGAGCGCGCCCACCGGCTCCCCGCTCGCCCGATCCTGCCTGGCCAGGTGCCGGTCGACCGCCACCAGCCAGCGCCATGGGGCTGTCCCGCACACTGGCACAGGGCAGCGCCTCCGTCGACAACCGCTCGCCTGCCGATGCAGTCTCTGCCGCCGCCAGGGGAGCACGACCCGCGGCCCGCCCCGATGCTGCAGCGCCTGCTGGCGGGCGATTGCTGCCGGCGCTTCGCGCTTGGGCCCCCGCCGCAACCGGGGGACGCCCGGCCACCGGCGCCACGCCGCCGGAACCGGGCCTGGAACCTGACACCGCACCAGCGGCAGGACCGCCGCCACCGGGTCGACCGCCACCCGGCGCCATCGGTTCACCCATGGTGTTGGGCAGAACGGCCCGGACACCGACGGAACGGCCATTGACGTCCAGCAGCGGATCAATCGCCTCGACCGTGGCCTTGAACATCCGGCCCGGGAACGCATCGAGTTGCAGTTGCACGCTCTGGCGCAGCCGCAGCTTGCCCTGGAATCGTTCCGGCAGCCGAAAATCGGCATACATGCTGCTGACGTCCTCCAGGTTCACCAGATCGGCACCGTCCTTGACGAAATCGCCCAGGTTGACATTGCGTATGCCAACCGTGCCGTCGAACGGCGCCAGGATCGCCATGCGCGACCAGCGTGCGCAAGCCAGCGCAAGCTGCGCCTCAGCAACTTGGAGGTTCGCATTGTTTTCGTCCAGCACCCGCTGCGCAACGAAATTCTGTGCCACCAGCTCCTGGTTACGCTTGAGGTTGGCCTGCGCGATCGATACCTGTGCCTGCGCCTGTTTGATTTCGGCCCGCTGCAGCGTGTCGTCCAGCTGCACGAGTAGCTGACCTTTGCGCACCTGCGCACCGTCCGCAAAACCCAGTTCCTTGACCCTTCCCGGGACCTCCGGACGCAGCATCACGCTTTGGCGCGAGCGCAAGGACCCCACCGATTGGGCATCATCCTGGAGTCGGGCGCGCTCCACCTTGGCCACTTCCACGCCGGCCGCACGCGGGGCTGAACTCGCGCCCAGCGGCGCCGACGCTAGCGCAACCGCAGGCTTCGCAACACCATCGGCGGTGATCTCAACCGGCCCCTGCGGCCGGGACTGGTACCACCATGCACCCGCCGAAGCGGTTGCAATCCCCAGCACGGCGACGACCGAATAGATTGCCCGTGAAGCCATGGATGCAATTGCCTTGAAAAGGGATGCAAAAAGTCGACAAGCAAAGCGCTCGCCAATGTATCAGCCTTGCGACCATTGCACGATCATGGGCCCGGTAAAGTACGGTGAACATGCGCGGCAGAAATCGCGCCGACCCCCCGACCGGCACTGAGCGCCAACGCGACTCCCCGGTTGGCCAGCCTATCGGCACGTTCGTTGCCAGGGTTGCCCGAGTGTCCTTTTACCCAGCGCCAGTCGATGCGATGCCCAGCCCCGGCGACAACCGCATCGAGCTTTTTCCACAAGTCCACGTTCTTGACTTCCTGTTTTGCCGCGGTGCGCCAGCCACGCGCCTTCCAGCCGGAGATCCACTCGGTGATGCCCTTGCGCACATATTCGCTATCCAGAAACAACGTGACATGGCAGGGGCGCTTCAACGCCATCAGAGCCTCGATCACGGCCGTGAGTTCCATCCGGTTATTGGTGGTTGCTGTTTCACCGCCAAAAAGCTCCTTCTCGGTTCCTGCGGACATCAAAACGGCGCCCCAGCCCCCCGGGCCGGGATTGCCCTTGCAGGCTCCGTCGGTATAGATCTGGATCTGGTTCACATCTGGCTCCTGAAAACAAATTGGTGTGCGTTGCAACAACAAGACGAGGCACGGCACGGCGCCCGCATGGCGGGTTCAGTGTCAGCGGTTCGCACGTTCATGCCGCGACGACTGCGCGCGCCGGTTGGCAATCGACACCGGTGCATTGGCGGGTGCCTTGACGGCCTTCCATACGGGGCCCAAGAGGCGCATTCCCCTGACCCGTTTGGTCGCGACCAAAAAATAGACGGCGCCGAAAATCGGCCACCAGCGCGCGCCCACCTTGTCCATCCATTGGAAACGCTCGAGCCAGCGGGGGTCGGTCACCGCGGGCCGATAACAACCGAAACGCCCGGACTCGACTTCGAAACTCAGCAATCGCAGCCAGTCGCGCAGTCGCCAGTAGCCGATGAACGCACCTTCGCGCGGCAGGTACATGTCGCCAAACCCGAGTCGCTGGTAAACATGTGCCCGGCGCTGGCGCAGGCCCCACAGGCTCACCGGATTGACACCACAGATCACCACCCGCCCCTCGGGCACCAACACCCGCTCGACCTCACGCAAGGTCGCGTGTGGATCCGGATGCAACTCCAGCGTGTGGGGCAACACGACCAGATCCAGACTGTTGGCCGGGAACGGCAAGGCCGAAAAATCGCAAGCCAGCGCCACAGACTGCCGCGCTTGCCCACATTGACCATCGCCGACACCCGTGTTACCGTGCGCCGGTCCTGACGGGTCATCGGCGGCGGCGGCGGGGACGGCCAGATCGCGGCCATCGGACGCGAACCAGCGGTGCGGCATGCGGTTGGTGCGCAGTGCCTCGAGGTCCGGCAATCCAAGTTGCAAGGCGTGATAACCAAAAATGTCCGCCACGACCTGGTCCAGCTGCTGGCGCTCCCAATCGAGCATGTAGCGTCCTCGTGCCGTCTGGAACCAGTCCTGCAAACCTATAATTTGGCGGTTCATGAAATTGACTCAGCGTCCAGCGCCCTGCAACTGCGGCAACAAAAGAGTGCACCCAAGCGGTGCTGCGACGAAGCCGGCGTCTGCAATGACGCGGCGGGCCTCGCGTAACGCGCCGCCGCGCGAGCAGCGACCAGCCCGAATTCTAGTCAGGTCGGTGGCGGCAGCGAATGGCACCGCAGCACGGCCGGTCTTCCCTGCCCCGATGTATTCATCGCCAGGCATCCCATCCCAGGCGCAGCACAACAGGAGTCATCAATGACATACGCAAACCGGTTCGCCTTCGCAGCCTTGGTGATTATTTTGGGAGGCTGCGCAGCGACGGTACCCGCCCCGGCGCCCAATGGTGACCCGGCTGGAGCCACCACGACGGCCGTTGTGTCGCCGCCGGCGCAACAACCGCCGACAGCCTTGCCTGCTGCAACGAAACCTGCTGCGCCCTCCTCGCCCAAGCTGTTCCCGGCCGGGCCACTGGCGCCGCTGTCGGCCAACCAGGCCAGTCCCCATGTCGTGGCCACGCTGACTCCGCCAGCCGATTTGTGGGACCGCATCCGCCGTGGCTACGCCATGCCCAACCTGGACAACGACCTGGTGCGGGAACGCGAGCGCTGGTACGCCAGCCGCCCCGACTACATCGAGCGCATGACCGAGCGCTCCAGCAAATACCTGTTTCATATCGTCGAAGAGCTCGAGCGGCGCAACATGCCCTCGGAACTGGCCTTGCTGCCGTTCATCGAGAGCGCCTTCAATCCGCAGGCCGTGTCCAGCGCAAAAGCGGCCGGCATGTGGCAGTTCATGCCCGCAACCGGAAAGCATTTCGAGCTCAAGCAGAACGCGTTTCGCGATGACCGGCGCGACGTGCTGGCCTCGACCCGGGCGGCGCTGGACTATCTGCAAAAACTCCACGGCATGTTTGGCAATTGGCATCTGGCACTGGCGGCCTACAACTGGGGAGAAGGCAGCGTCGGGCGCGCAATCGAGAACAATCGCAAGGCCGGCCTGGGCACCGGCTACGAAGACCTCAAGATGCCGGCCGAGACGCGCCAGTACGTGCCCAAGTTGCAGGCGGTCAAGAACATCGTCATGGACCCCGGCAAGATGGGGTCCACCTTGCCGGTGATCGAAAACCATCCATACTTCCAAAGTGTCGATATCACCCGTGATATCGACGTCGCGATCGCCGCCAAACTGGCCGACATCACATTGGAGAACTTCAAGGCGCTCAATCCGTCCGCCCACCGTCCGGTTATTCTGGCCGCAGGTACGCCGCAAATTCTGTTGCCCTGGGACAACGCTGCAATATTCCGCGCCAACCTGCAGGTCAACGCGGGCCGGCAATTGGCGACCTGGACGGCTTGGCGCGCGCCCTCGACAATGCGGCCCGCCGACGTAGCCAAGAAGGTGGGCATGAACGAAGCCGATCTGCGCGCAGTCAACCAGATCCCGAACGGCATGGTTATCAAAGCCGGCTCTACAGTGCTGGTGCATCGATCGGCGCAAGTACGCGAAGACGTGGCTGAGGCCGTTGCCGACAATGCGCAATTGAGCTTGGGCCGGCAGGAGCTGCAGGTGCGCCGAACCGTCATGGCGCGCAAGAATGACACGATTGCGAAGCTGGCTCGGCGCTACAACGTCGCCGCCGGCAGCGTGGCGGAGTGGAACAAGGTGGCAGCGTCGGCAACACTGCAAACCGGCCAGCGCGTAACCGTCTATCTGCCAGCCCGCTCACGTGATGCGGCCTCAGCCGTGCGCAGTGCGGCCACGCGGCAACCGGGCGGCAGCAGCAAGCAAAAACCGGTCAGACTAGCACGCGACTGAGGCTGTCGCAAGCTTGCCTGGTGGCTAGGCACGGAACTTTTCCTTGGCCTTGCGCGCAAAATCGTTGGTATAAATCCGCTCCAGATCCAGTTTCTCCAGTGCGAAAGCCGGGTCCAGGCGAGACAGGACCCGGATCGCCGTCTTGGCGCCATCCTCCGGAATCAGGCCATCGATTGCGATGGCCTCCCGGATCTTGCCAAACGACGCCAGATACAGGCCACGGTCGCCCAGCAAATAGGACTCTGGCACTGCCTTGATCAGATCGCTGGGGCCGGCTGTCTGCAGCCACTTGAGCGCGTGCACCACACCATTTGTCAGAGCCTGCATCGTATTGGCGTGGTTCTGCACGGCCTGGGCCGGCGCAAACAGGCAGGCGGCGGGCATGGGGCCGCCAAATACATCTTGCGAGCCCTTGAGTGAACGCGTATCGGCGATGACGCGGATATCACCCTTTTGCTCCAACATGGTTACGACCGGCTCCAGGTGCGCGATGGCATCGACCTGCCCCGAGCGCACCGCCTGCAGCGCAGCGCCGATGCCACCGGCCTCGACCAGCCGCACGTCCCGCAATGTGAGCCCGGCCCGCGCCAATACCAGCGCCACCACCAACTGTGCTGACGAACCGGGTGTCGCCAAGGCAATCTTGCGCCCCTTGAGTTCAACGATCTGCTTGAATGCCGGCATGGCGCGGGTGGATACGCCGAAAGCTACCTGAGGCGCTCTCCCCAGCAGCACAAAAGTGCGCAAAAGATGCTTGCGGGCCTGGGGTTCGAGCAGGCCTTCGAACGGGCCGCAAGCCACATCCGCAGCCCCCTCCATCACCGATTGCTGGGCGCGCAATCCGCTGCCCAGGTCGAGGATCTCCAGCTCCAGGCCCTCTGCTGCGAAAAATCCCAGCCGATCGGCGACGGTCAACGGAAGCTGCTGCAGCGAGGCCTTCGCCCCCACCGCCACCACCAACTTGGCTTTCTCGAGCTTGCCCTGTCCCCATGCGCCACCCGCGCGAAGACCGAGCGCAGACATTGCCGCGCCCAGCAAAATTGATCGCCGAACAACCCGCCGATGGAACACGCCGACTTTCCCTGTTGAATATTGTGTTTGCCCAAGGCTAACAAAGCCCGTCCGGGTGCGCATCGGGAACTTCCCGAGCGGGTAATTACGTAAGGGAAATCACCGCATGCAAGCGCAACCCAGCCCGGGCTCATCGACATGCTCCCAAACAAGGACCGGAATTAACGCCGGTCCACCAGCGCATGGGCAATGGTGCCCAGATCCACATACTCGAGTTCGCTGCCAACCGGCACCCCCCGCGCCAAGCGCGTGATGTGCAGGCCGCGCGAGCGCAGCCCTTCGCTGATCACATGGGCGGTCGCCTCGCCTTCAGCCGTGAAATTGGTGGCCAAAATTACCTCTTCCACGACATCGTCGCCTGCGCGTTCGAACAGTTTTCCAAGGCCGATATCGCGCGGCCCAATGCCATCGAGCGGATTGAGCTTGCCCATCAACACAAAATACAGGCCCTGATAGGCGCCGGTTCGCTCCACCGCCGACTGGTCTGCAGGGGTCTCGACCACGCACAGCCGGGTCGCATCACGGCGCGGGTCCCGGCAGGTGTTGCAGAACTGCGCCTCGGTGAAGGTATGGCAGCGCTCGCAATGCTTGACGGAGTCGCTGGCATGGGCCAGCGCAAACGCGAGCGCCCGCGCGCCGGGACGATCATGCTGCAACAGGTGAAAGGCCATGCGCGAGGCGGACTTCAGGCCAACACCGGGCAAGCGGCGCAATGCCTGGATCAGGCCCTCCAGCGCGTTCGAATCAGCCATACGCGGCGAACACTGTCAGACCAGGCCGGCGCAGCAAACCAAGCCAAGCCACTAGAACGGCAGCTTCATGCCGCCGGGCAGACCCGGCATGCCGGCGGTCAATTTGCCCATTTTTTCACTGGACGTCTCCTCGGCCTTGCGCACGGCCGCATTGAAGGCAGCGGCCACCAGATCTTCCAGCATGTCCTTGTCATCGGCCAGCAGACTGGGGGCGATGGTGACACGGCGCACGTCATTCTTGCAGGTCATCACCACCTTCACCAAGCCGGCCCCGGACTCGCCGGTCACCTCGATGGTGGCAAGTTCGTCCTGCGCCTTTTTCATGTTGTCCTGCATCGCCTGGGCCTGTTTCATGAGCCCGGCGAGTTGTCCCTTGTTAAACATGCTGTTCCTTCCGTTGAATATTGCAATGGGGCGCACCGGCGAGCGCCATGAAGCGCCTGTCGCGCTCAGACGGGCCGGATACTGCCAGCCACGATTTTCGCCCCAAAGTCGCGCATCATCGATTGCACGAACGGGTCGTCAAAAATGATCTTCTCGGCCGCCAATTGCCGCTCGGCCGCAGCGGCAGCCAGTCGCCGCGCCGGGCTGTCGGTCACCCGACCGATTTCCACCACCAGTGTTACCCCATGGCCCGCACCCTGCAATGCAGCCGCCAGTCGTTCCCGACTGCCCGGTTGTTGCAAGGCCTCACGCTCGACCCGCAATATCCACTGATCGGTGTCGCGCCCTACCAACTGCGACTGCAGCGCCAGTTCCCGCGCCAATGCGGCGATGGCCTGCTCCGCCACCAATTGCTGCACCGTGGCAAACCAGAAGTCACCCTCCTCGGTGGGCTGCGGCGGCAGCGGCGCTTTGCCACTATGAGCCGCCTCGTCGCGGGCATCCGCCTGTACGCGCACCGGCACCGCGTGCACGCGGCTCGCAGATGCCGACGCATCATCGTTGCGCGCGCTCGAACCCGCCGCGGCCGAAGCCGACGGCCTGACCCGGCCCGTTTCCACCACCGACAGCCGTCGCCCAGGCGGAACAGATCTGTCCGACACATCCACCCTGCTACTGTCGTTTGACGGCGGCGCCCCTGCGGCAGATGGCGGCAGTTGCGCCACGGTGACGGCATGGGCCCGATGGGCAAGCTCGGCGTCAGTGGCTTGCGTCACGCCGGGCGTCTCGCGTCCCGCTGTGGAAACCCGCGCCGCGTCCGGCTGCGAAACCAGCGCCCGCGATTCAATCAGAGTTTTTTTTTCCGGCCCTGGCGCAATAGGTGACGTCGGCTTGAACGCCAGCAGGCGCAACAACACCATCGTCAGTGCGGCGTACTCGTCCGGCGCCAGGCCAAGTTCGGTACTGCCGTGCAGACACAGGCTGTACAAGAGCTGGGTCTCGTCCGCAGGCATCAAGCCAGCCAGCCGGGCGGTATCCCGCGCGTCGGGATCGGCATCATCGGACAGGCCAGGAACGGCCTGGCACACCGCCATATGCTGCAGCACGCCGCTCATGTCCTCCAGCACCGATGCCGGATTCAGGCCGTTGAGACGCAAATCCTCCACCGTTTCAACAACCGCCTTGCCATCACCCACCGCCAACGCCTCGATCAGGCGCAGCCCATAGCCACGGTCGGCGCTGCCCAGCATCTGGCGCACGGTGTCTTCGGACAGCTGTCCGGCGCCAAATGCAATTGCCTGGTCGGTCAAGGACAAGGCGTCGCGCATCGAGCCGCGCGCGGCGCGCGCCAGCAGGCGAAGCGACTGAGGGTCCACGGCAACGGCTTCGGCCTGCAACACATGGCGCAGATGGTCACGCACGGATTCGGGGGCCATCGGGCGCAGGTTGAACTGCAGGCAACGCGACAACACCGTCACCGGCACCTTCTGCGGATCCGTCGTGGCCAGCACGAATTTCAGGTAGTCGGGCGGTTCTTCCAGCGTCTTCAACATCGCGTTGAATGCTGGCGTCGTGAGCATGTGCACCTCGTCGATCATGAAGACCTTGAATCGCCCGGCCACCGGTTTGTAGACGGCCTGTTCCAGCAGCGTCTGCACATCGTCGATCCCGCGATTGGAGGCCGCATCGAGCTCGGTGTAGTCGATAAAACGACCGGCATCGATGTCAATACAGGACTGGCACACACCACAGGGCCTGGACGTGATGCCGCCGTTGCCGTCCGCGCCCAGACAATTGAGTGACTTGGCCAGGATGCGCGATACCGTGGTCTTGCCCACGCCGCGGGTGCCGGTGAACAGGTAGGCATGGTGCAGGCGCTGGGAATCCAGCGCATTGGTCAATGCACGCACCACATGGTCCTGCCCCACCATCTCGCCGAAATGCTTCGGACGGTATTTGCGGGCTAACACGAGGTACGACATGGAGTGATTCTAGATGGCGACCAGTGCGGGGCCGGTGACAGCGCGCATCACGGATGGACCGTCGTGACGGTCAATCCACAAGCCGTACAATCGTTGGTGACGGGCCTTCCCGCATGGTAAAGCGGCCAACCGGGTCAGGTGGGGAACCAAGCAGCCCTAACTGTGGAGCCAGTGCCGGGGTCAAGGCTCGTCACCCCATTTGCCGCCGCGACCCGCTCGAGGCGGCCACTCGTAGACAGCTGGCACGAAGTAGATCGCGCCGCACCAAGCCAGCGGCATCAACCCGCGAAATACAGTGCCAGGCCCACCGTTGCGGCCAGCAACGATAGTTTGAAGAGCAGTCCACCCAAGCCCGGGTTCTGATTGTCGGACGGAGACGACAGTGCGCTTGCGACCAGCGCAGCGGGAATTGTGTGGACGGGTCCGAGTTGGGACGGGATGGTGTTGTCGTGGTCCATAGTGTGTATCGCGCAGTAACTTCTTATGTTCCCCCGAGGAGCGATTCTAGCCGCAGCCATGCCAGGCGCAATTCAGTCGACGCAGACAAATTACACAAGATCCTTGCCAAACGGGTCTCCGTCATGTAACGACCGCTCCTGATCAGATGGCACGCCCAAGAAACTGCAAGGCACCGACTGCCGCTGCGTGGCCACTGGCCATCGCCGCCGTCAGCAGATAGCCGCCGGTAGGCGCTTCCCAGTCGAGCATCTCGCCGGCGCAAAACACACCGGGACACTTGCGCAGCATCGAGCGCGCATCCAATTCGTCAAACACCACCCCGCCTGCGCTGCTGATGGCCTCGGACACCGGCCGTGCCGCCGCCAGACGCAACGGCAAGGCCTTGAGCGTACGGGCAACCACGGCAGGATCGGACAACTGGTCGCGCGACAAAACCTCGAACAACAAACCGGCCTTGATGCCGCCAATGCCCAGGCGGCTCTTCAGATGGCTGGACAGCGACCGCGAGCCCTGCGGATGGGCCACCTGCGCCAGCACCCGCTCGCTGTCGAAGTCCGCCAGCAGGTCGACAAAAACCTCCGCCTGTCCGTGCTTCGCAATCGACTCCCGCAACAGGCCAGAGGCGGCGTAAACAAGGCTGCCTTCGACACCCGTCCGGGTTGCAACGAACTCGCCTTTGCGCTCGAACGCCATGGCGTCGGGCGCGTGCACCCGCAGTACAACCGACTTGAGCGGCTGCCCTGCAAATCGTTGCGCGAAGTGCGGGCTCCAGCCACCGGCAATATCGAAGCCGCAATTGCTCGGTGCCAACGACGTCACGACCACGCCCTGCGCGCGCAGCGGTTCGACCCAGGCACCGTCCGACCCCAGTTGGGGCCAGCTGGCGCCACCCAGGGCCAATAGCACAGTGTCGGAGCGCGTCGTCAGCGGACCGGCAGGCGTGTCGAAGCGCAGGCTCGTCATCGCCGCGCCGGGTTCGTCCCAGCCGGTCCAGCGGTGGCGCATATGGAACCGTACCGCAAGCCCCTGTCGCGGATGCCGCAACCGATGCAGCCAGGCACGCAACAACGGGGCCGCCTTCATGTCGGCAGGGAACACCCGGCCGGAACTGCCGACGAAAGTCTCCGTACCCAGATCCTGCGCCCACGCACGCAGTTGCGCCGGACCAAATGCCAGCAGCCAGGGCGTCACAGCCGCCTGCTGCGCGCCAAAACGGGTCAAGAATGCGGCGGCCGGTTCGGAATGCGTCAGGTTCAATCCACCCTTTCCCGCCAACAGGAACTTGCGACCCACCGACGGCATGGCGTCATACAGATCTACCTCGATACCCGCCAGCGCGAGTACCTGTGCCGCCATCAGACCGGCCGGGCCTGCGCCAACAATGCTTGCGCTGGGCATGGGCCGCTACACCACGGGCTCAGGCAGTTCGATCCACTGCCCTTGGCCGTTCAAAAATGCCGCCCGCACGGTCTGGCGCGGATAAACGGCCTGCACGGCGCTGCGATAATTGGATAGTTGTGCCACCAGGGCCGGATCCCGCTGCGGCGTCAGGCCTGACTTGTGGTCCAACACCCACCAATGGCCGTCGTGCTTGCGCTGCACCAGCCGGTCCAGCCGGAGCAGCACATTGTCAAAAACCAGTTCAACCTCGCTGCCCTCCCAGGCCAACTGCTGCCGGTCCCAGGCCCAGGCGCCCGGCCCGGCCAGGATGCGCCGCGCCATCGTTGCGGCCCGCTCGGCAGCCTGTGCATCCAGGCCGAATTCGCGCCGCACGGCCGCCACCTGCCGTGCGTCCACCGTGCCCCACTCCAACAAACGGTGCATGGCCTGCCCGACCAGCGCAAGCGCTGCGTCGTCCTTGCCGGAATCGGGCTTGTCCCGCTTCGACGCGGCGTCGGCTTGCGCTGGCCGCACCGATTCCAATGGCAACACGCGAATCTCGAAGCTGCTCCCTGCCGCCTCAAGAGAAGGCGCGTCAACCGCCACGGGATCGCCGATGTCGAGCGGATCGACCTGCTCGAGCAACCTGCGCCACCAACTGCCGGGTGCGTCCCGGTGCGGCGTGATCGACGAGACGACCAGTGTCTCGCGGGCGCGCGTGAGCGCCACATACAAGGCATTGAGTTCCTCGCGCTGACGCTGCAGCAGTTCCTGGTCCCGCGTCTGACGCGCGCACTGCGGCGGGCGCGCTTCGCTGGCGACAAAGAAGAATTGCTGCGGATGCGCTGCCTCGGCCGGCCAGTCCACCAGCACGCCCATGGTCTCGGCAACCCTTGGCGGCGTGTCGGTGTCAAGTAGCACCACGCTGCGGGCCTCCAGCCCTTTGGCGCCGTGCACCGTCAACAGGCGCACCGCATCCTGTGTCACCGTGGCAGGCGCCGTCACTGCGCCGGCCTTGAGCGCGCGCACGAACGCGTACGGTGTGGTGAAACGCCCGCCCGCCACCTGCAGCGATGCGAACAGCAAGGCGCGCAGATTGGCGAGAACGGACGGGCGCTGCACGTCGGGCGCTTTCACCGCAAAGCGCGCCAAAACATCGTGCTGGCTGTAGATCGACTGCAGCGCATCGTGTGCGGGAAGCCGGTCCAGCCAGGACTTCCACTGCACCAACCGTGCGCCGATGCCGTGCAAAGCATGTTGCGCCGGCCATTCCTGCTGCAGCAGCTGGTACCACGGCTGCTGCAGCGCGCGCCGGCGCAGCGCGAGATCGATCAAGGCCTGGTCCGGCACATCGAACAGCGGCGAGCGCAAGGCGCGTGCCAGCGACAGGTCGTGCCCGGGCGATACCAGCACATCGAGCAGCGCGACGATATCCTGCACCTCGCAACAGTCGATCAGCGCGGTCTTTTCGCCCACATGCGCGGCAATCCGCAGCGCCCGCAGTTCGTCCTGCAACGGCATCAGGCTGGCGCGCCGGCGCGACAGCACCATCACATCCGATGGCCGCTGGCCATCGGACAGCGCCAGCGCAATCCAGCGGGCAACCTGACGCGCTTCCAGACTGCGCAAAGTCTCATCCGGCACCTCGCGCGGCTGGGTCAGGCTGTCGCGCCAGACCATACTGGCACCATCCGCATCGGGCAAGCCTTCGGGCGCGGACCGCTGCGCGCGGCTGCGCGCGATCGGTGGCAGGCGCAACACCTGACCGGGATCCGACGAACCGGTCGTGTGGCGCCGGAAACCGTCGTACTGGTCGGTGTCGCGCGCCGCGAGCATCACTGCGTTGACCGCCGCCATGATGACGGGCGCATTGCGCCGGGTATGGTCGCAGCTGAGCAGGTCGCCGCCCAGGCCGTCGGCCATGAAGGCCTGCGCTGCCCGAAAAACCTGCGGCTCGGCGCGCCGGAACCGGTAGATGCTCTGCTTGGGATCGCCAACGATGAACACACTGGGCGCATTGCCCGCCGCGCCAGTGTAGCTACCCAACCACGACAGCAGCGCCTGCCATTGCAGTGGATTGGTATCCTGGAACTCGTCGATCAGCAGATGGCGCACCCGGCTGTCGAGTCGTTCCTGTACCCAACCCGCCAGCGAGGGATCGGACAGCAAGGCCAGCGCGGCCCGCTCGACGTCGGACATATCGATCCAGCCGCGCTCGCGCTTGTGCGCAGAGAACGTGGCGATCAGCAACTCGGTCAACACGGCCATGCGCTGCTGGTAGAGCCAGGCATCGTGGTGGTGCTGCGCCGCGCACAACAGGGCCAGTTCCGCCGCAGCCTGTTGTGCTGCGTCGAACTTGACGAGATGCTGGGTCAGGCGGTCCTCGTCCGCGACAAACAAGGCCTTGCGCACTGCAGACAGACGCGTCGTGGCCGCTTCGGCGTCTGCTGCCGCGTCCGACTGCGAAAAGGCATCGCGGATCGCCTGCGCAGTCTTTTGCGGTGTCTTGTTCGACTCACACGCAAGGGCGTCTGACCACGCCATCCAGCGCGCGCGTGCGGGCGCTGCAAGCAATGCGGCTGCGGGCAGGTCGAACGCAGCCAGTAAAGGGAACAGGACGTGGAAGTGCCGAACCGAGGTCGCAACCCGTCCGGCGGCCTGGGCGCGCGCAAACTCGATGCGCTTGTCGAGCGCGGCGCCAAGTGCCTTCTCGGTCTGAAAGCGCCCATGCGCCCGAACCACGGCCTCGAAGTCGGCCTTGCGTTCGGGCTGCTCCAGCAAGGCCTGGTAGAACCGGCGCCAGACCAAGGCCTTCGCAGGCGCATCGTCTTCCAGCAGTTCGTATTGCAGGGGCAGGTCCAGTTGTTGCAGCACCGCGATCGGCGCCGCCCGCAACAGGGCTGCAAACCAGCTGTGAAAAGTCCGGATCTGGACCGGCCGGGCGCATTGCAGCACCGCGCGGTACAAGCCGGCCAGTCGCATTGCCATCGCATGGGCAGCAGTGGCATCACGGGGCAGCAGCACACCCCTGCTCTGCAACTCCAGCAACAATTGCCCGGGACTGGCACTGGAGAACTCCTCCAGCCAGCGATACAGGCGTTCTCGCATTTCGCTGGCAGCGCGTTTGGTGAAGGTTATGGCCAGGATTTCGTGGGGCTGGACCGACAAGGCACCGGTCGCCGTGTCCATGCCATCGAACAGTGCGCGCACGATGCGCGACACCAGCATCCAGGTCTTGCCGGCTCCGGCGCAGGCTTCCACTGCCACAGGGCGCCCTGGATCGCAGGCGATCGCGTAAAAGCCCGCGGCATCGATTTGCCGGGTGTTGTGCTCGTATGCAGCGCCGCCGATTGCCTCAGGCATCGGCAGCCTCAGGCACAGGCAGGCTGGCGTCGTTCCAGAAGTCCTTGCGGCACAGGCCCCGCGCCGCGCAGTAATCGCAGGCCGAACCCGCCCCCAGCGCCGGCAACGCTGCACCAGCGCCGATGCGCGCCATATCGTGCCCGATCGCCTCCACCAGCAGGTCCCTCCAATAAACGATGCCCGGCATGTCGAACGCCTTGGTCGCGTCGGACTCGGCAATATTGAGGTACATGGCCGCCAGTTGATCGTCCTCGAGCAAGGCGCCGTAGAACGCGAGCTGGGTGTCTTCCTGTGGACGTTTGATCCGTTCCTGGGTCGTGGCGCGTCCCTCGGTCTTGTAGTCGATCACCTGGACCTTTCCGTCGGCGAGACGATCCATCCGGTCGATGCGTCCGACCAGGGTCAATCGCCCCAACGGCATCTCACGGCGTAGCTCTGCCGCCTCGAACCGCGCACCCTTTTGCTCATGACCCGCCAGCCACTGCAGATAGGCCGCCCGCACCTGGGGCCACGACGCGGCAAAGGGCAGGAATTCGTTGGCCGCCAATGCCAGTTCCTGCGTTGCCATGTCCGCAGCCTGGTCGAGCAGGATGCCGCGGTCCACCGCCAACCCGTTCGATCGGGCCAGTGCCGTATGGAAATGGCGCAACAACAGATGCAACCAGTTGCCGAAATCGCGCTTGCCCAGTTCGGTGTCGAGCTCGTCGGACTCCTGCAAGCCCAGCATGCGCAGCGCAAAGAAGCGGTACGGACAGCGCCGCAGGTCCTCATAGGCGCTGGCTGACAGCCGGGATAGCGCCAACGCGGGCGCTGCGGGACGTGGCATGGCGCCGGGCTGCGCAGACAGGATCCGCGCAGCCCGCGGATCTGGCGCCAGCTGCGGCTGCGCCAGTCGAAGCTGCTGCACCAGCACACTGGGCATCAGCGACTCGCCCGCGTCGCTGATGCGCCACAGAACGTCCACATGGGGCGTGCCGAGCGCGTCATGCCATGCCGCAGCAATGGCGCCAGCGGCCTGCTCGCGCGAAGGCAGGCCCAGCACGGCGCGCTGTGTCGGCGTCCACAGCCCGGCCAGCTCGGGCGAAGCGCTCAGATTGCCTTCGTCGCAACCGGGAATCACCACGGCAGCCAAAGGCCGGCCAAGCAACTGGCTCAGCGGCAACAGGATCAGTTGTTCCCGCTCCGGATGCGGGGGAACGAAACTTCCTGCCTCCAGCACCTGTCCGGCCCAGCCGGTGAATGCACCCAGCGACATGCGCTGCGCCGCGTCGCTGAAGTCGTCTGCGGCGTGCTCCTGCAGATGCAGTGCGTCGATCACGGCCTGGCCGGCGGTGTCTTGCAGCAGCTCGGGCCACTGACCCGACATCTGCAAAGCAGCGCGCAACGAGCGCAGCCAGTGCGCCAGTATCCGCGGCGCCTGCATGGACGCACGAGCCGATTCGATGCAGGTGCTGGCGAAGTCGTCGGGCAGCCCGGCACGCCATTGGCGCACAGCCGCGCGGCGCATTGCCGCCTCCAGCCGGTCCACATGCTCCGATCCCAAGGCGGGCGACTGCTTGGCCCAATCGAGCACCGTGTCGGTCGATGCGTCCCAGGCCATCGCGCGCAACAAGCCGACCACCGCCGCGGCCGCGCGCGTGGTCGACAGGGTCCAGCCGGTTTCATCGCGCACGCTGATACCGCGGTCGGCCAAGACTGCGCGCACCCGACGGGTCAGGATCCGGTCTTGCGCCACCAAGGCCAATGGCGTTCGTCCGGCGGCCAGATGGGCCAGAACGCAGGCACAGGCCTGCTCGGCCTCGTCCTCGGCGTCCAGTGCACGGCGCAATTCGAGTCGACCAGCGGCCGGCGCGCTTGCCAGTCGCATCGTGACAGCCCGAGCGCCCCAGCGCTTGGACAAGATGGCAAACAGCGGGTCTTGTTGCAGGCCTTCGATCAGCACCAGAAAATCGGCCTGTGCCGAGAACAGCGCATCGGTCGGATAGGTACTGTGTGCGACCCAGGCCAGGGCGACGCTGCCCAACCGCGACTCCCACTCCAACAGTGGCGACGCGCCCTGCCCAGTCAATGCATCGGCCATCTGCGCTCCCCAGGCGCCTCGTTCGTCGGGGGGTACGGCCGCAGCCAGCGGCGCGATGCTCCATGCCGCCTCCATCAAACGCGCATCCAGGGCACCATGCTGTCCACACAGGCCCGACCGTTCCAACAAAGAGCCAGCCGTGAGCAGGTCGCGGGCGGCATCACGCACCAGATCGTCCGGTCCGGGCAAATGGCCTGCCAGTGAGCGGCTCCAGTTCATCGTGGTCTCGAAACGCGGCATGAAAAACGCGTCCCCGGCGCCCGTGCCAGCACCGCGCATCCAGGCACCGCGAGCAATGCCGATCAGCTGTACATACGGCAACACAACGACCGTTCGCGCCGGATGCACCTGCCGGGTGTCGATCTCCTCGCGCAGCGCTGCCATGACCCGGTCCCATTCACGCCTGCCGTGATCGGTTTTCGCTATCTCGTCGATTGCGGCGTCAGGCAGGCGGTCAGTATTGGTTTCTGTCACAATTTCCCCACTTTACCTGTACCGACAGATCCAAGGAAACGCCATGGCCAACGAACTCATCAAACATGTCTCGGACGCCTCGTTCGAGGCCGACGTACTGAAATCGACCAGTCCGGTGCTGGTCGACTACTGGGCCGAATGGTGCGGTCCGTGCAAGATGATCGCGCCCATCCTGGACGAAGTTGCCACGGGCTACGAAGGCAAGCTGCAGGTGGCGAAGATGAATGTCGATGAGAATCGCGACATCCCGGCCAAGTTCGGCATTCGCGGAATTCCGACGTTGATGATTTTCAAGGATGGTCAACTCGCTGCAACCAAGGTCGGCGCGATGAGCAAGTCGCAATTGACGGCATTCATCGACCAGCAATTGGCCTGATCGAAAGGCAAGGCATCCGCGTCGGCGGTGCCGGCTCGCCGCCGCACCGCGACCCAAATCGCGTTGCGCGCCTGTTTTTTTTCCTGTCATAATCAATCCAGATCGCCGGTTCGCAATCCGAACCGGTTCGAGTTCCAGAGTTGGAACAACTGGTCGGGGCCACCCTCTTGCCCTGGTCTGCCCCCCCCGGTTCGCGTTCGCGTCTCCTCAGTCTCTCCCTTTCGGGTATTTCCATGCACTTAAACGAACTCAAGGCACTGCACGTGTCTGAAGTCCTCAAGCAGGCTGAAGAGCTTGAGATTGAAAACACCGGCCGCATGCGCAAGCAGGAGTTGATGTTTGCGATCATCAAAAAGCGCGCCCGAACCGGAGAGCAGATCATTGCCGATGGGGTGTTGGAAATTCTTCCCGACGGTTTTGGTTTCCTGCGCAGCCCCGACACCAGCTATACCGCCAGCACAGACGACATCTACATCAGCCCGAGCCAGGTGCGGCGTTTCAACCTGCATACCGGCGACATGATCGAAGGCGAAGTACGTACGCCCAAGGATGGCGAACGCTATTTCGCGCTGAACAAGCTCGACAAGGTCAACGGTGGCGGGCCGGAGGAGAACAAGCACAAGGTGATGTTCGAGAACCTCACGCCGCTTTTCCCCAAGGAGCAGATGAAGCTCGAGCGCGACTCCAAGAGCGAAGAAAACGTGACCGGCCGCATCATCGACATCATCGCGCCGATCGGCAAGGGCCAGCGGGCCTTGCTGGTGGCACCGCCCAAGAGCGGCAAGACCGTGATGATGCAGCATATGGCCCACGCCATCGCCGCAAATTATCCGGACATCTACATGATGGTTCTGCTGGTGGACGAGCGGCCCGAAGAAGTGACTGAAATGCAGCGCACGGTCAAGGGCGAGGTCATCGCGTCGACCTTCGACGAGCCCGCTGCCCGCCATGTGCATGTGGCCGAAATGGTCATTGAACGCGCCAAGCGCCTGGTCGAACTCAAGAAGGATGTCGTGATCCTGCTCGACTCCATCACCCGGCTGGCACGGGCCTACAACAATGTCGTGCCCTCCAGTGGCAAGGTGCTCACCGGCGGCGTGGATTCCAATGCGCTGCAGCGGCCCAAGCGCTTTCTGGGTGCCGCCCGAAATGTCGAAGAAGGCGGATCGCTGACCATCATCGCCACCGCGTTGATCGACACCGGCAGCCGCATGGATGAGGTGATCTTCGAGGAATTCAAGGGCACCGGCAATTCCGAGATCCACCTGGATCGGCGCCTGTACGAGAAGCGTGTATTTCCCTCGATCCAGCTCAATCGCAGTGGCACCCGGCGCGAAGAACTGCTGCTGGCACCTGAAATTTTGCAGAAAACCCGCATACTGCGCCAATTTTTGTACAACATGGACGAAATCGAGTCCATGGAACTGGTGCTCAAGCAAATGCGCGCAACCAAGACCAACAACGAGTTCTTCGACCAGATGCGGCGCGGGGGCTGATTCTCAGCCTGCATGCACATGATCCATGCCATAATTGCGGGCTTTACGCGACAAGTACGTTTGGATCTCCCATTGCGCAGTGGTTTGCGCAAGGCCATACGCGGCTGGCGCACCTGAAGGAATACACCATGAAAGACGGAATCCACCCCAACTACCGCGAGGTCTGCTTCCAGGACCTGTCCAACAACTTCAAGTTCGTGACGCGCTCATGCGTCAGCGCCAAGGACAAGATCACGATGGAAGACGGTCGCGAATTGCCACTGTACAAACTCGAGACCTCCAGCGAATCGCACCCGTTCTACACCGGCACCCAGAAGTCGGTCGACAACATGGGCGGGCGGGTCGAGCGGTTCCGCAACCGCTTCGGCAAGTCGGCGGCCAAGTAAACTTCACGGCGTCCCGACCAAGGGCAGCTCGGGCAACCGTGCTGCCCTTTTGCATTCTTACGTGCTTGCTCGCCACCTCCATCATTCTTCCAACGTGAACCAACCCAGTCCCGCCATCGTCGCGCAAGGCGCGGTACGCGCCCTGCCCCGCCTGGCGCTGCTGTTGCTGTGTCTGGCCTACGTGCTACCCGGATTGCTCGGACGCGAACCCTGGCGCAATGCCGACATGGCCACGTTTGGCTACATGCTGGAGATGGCCCGCGGCGCAACCAGTTGGCTGGACCCGCAATTGCTCGGCCTGCGCCCAGAGGCCGACGGTATGTTGCCCCATTGGATCGGCGCCTGGTTCGTGCAATGGGGTCCGGGCTGGATATCACCGGTTTTGCTGGCCCGCCTTCCCTTCGCCGCCATGTTGGCGGTGACCCTCGCAGCGACCTGGTACGCGGTGTACAGCCTGGCATACCACCCGCGCGCCCAACCGGTGGCCTTTGCATTTGGCGGCGAGGCCAATCCAACCGACTACGCACGCGCCATCGGGGATGGTGGCCTGCTGGCGCTGATCGCCTGCCTGGGCCTGGCCCAGCTCTCGCACGAAGTCACGACCCATCTTGCCCAACTGTGTTTCGCAGCGTTGACGTTTTATTCCGCCGCGTCCATCGGCCTTCGATTCGTGCTGCCAACGCTCAGCCTGGCGGTGGGTCTCGCAGGTCTGGTTCTCAGCGCGGCGCCGACACTCGCCGTGCTTTTTGGTGCGGGCGCGGCATTGCTGCATTTTCTGGCCGCAGATCCGGCCTTGGGCGGACGGCGCCGTGCACTGCGCGCAGCTGGGGTGCTGGCGCTTTTCACGCTATTGGCGGCTGCGCTCGCGTCGGCGTTAGACCTATGGCGTTGGCGTATCTTGCTGCCGCAGGACGCGGGCAGCAAGGATTGGCGCAGCCTGGCCCGGCTCATGTTGTGGTTCACTTGGCCCGCATGGCCGTTGGTATTGTGGACGCTGTGGCGCTGGCAGAGGCAGATCCTGAGTACCCGCGTCAGCCTGCATCTGGCGCTGCCCTTGTGGTTCGGCGCGATAACGGTTTTTTCGGCCTGGACCACCAAACCAGCGGATCGCGCCCTGCTGCTGGCCTTGCCGGCACTGGCAACGCTGGCTGCATTCGCGTTGCCCACACTGCGCCGCAGCGTCGCCGCGCTGATCGACTGGTTCACACTGCTGTTCTTCACCGGGTGCGGGATCATCATCTGGGTGATCTGGTTTGCGATGCAGACCGGCGTGCCGCGACAGATTGCGGCCAATGTGTTCAAGCAGGCGCCCGATTTCCAGGCCGCGTTCGGGCTTGCGAGCTTCGTGATCGCGTTGTTGGCGTCACTGGTATGGGCCTGGCTCGTGAAATGGCGCGTCGGGCGGCATCAGGCGGCGATCTGGAAAAGCATGGTGCTACCGGCCGCAGGAGCCGTCTTGTGCTGGTTGTTGCTGATGACCCTGTGGATGCCGCTGCTCGATTTCGTGCGCAGCTACCAGTTGGTCGTGGACCGTGTCAGCGCACAAGTCGGATCCGACACCTGCCTGCAGGCGATGGACCTGGATCGGGACCAGATCGCCGCCCTGCAGTACCACGGCCGCTTCCATCTCGAACCTGCCGGGCCCTCATCGGCGTGCCTTTGGCTGGTTGCAGACCCGCAATTGCTCGCACAACGCCAGCGCCTGCCCGACCCGGCGCAATGGCAACTGCGGGCACCCATCGGACGCGCGTCAGGCAAGGGAATCGAAATTCATCTTTATCGAAAAATCACGCCATGACGGCCTGGGCCACCAACGGGGCGATGGGATGCACCCGACCGGACGGCAAGGTAATCGCAAATCGGGAGCCTTGACCCGGCTTGCTGTCGATTTGCAACTGGGCACCGTGCCGCTGCGCGACATGCTTCACGATAGCCAGCCCCAGGCCGGTTCCACCGGTCTCGCGCGAGCGGCTGCGGTCAACCCGGTAGAAGCGCTCGGTCAGGCGCGGAATATGTTCGGACGCGATGCCGGGGCCACTGTCGGTGACCGAGAACTCACCACTGCCGTCGGAATGCAGCGTCCAGGCAAGCGCGATCCTGCCGCCGTTCGGCGTATATCGGATGGCATTGTTGACCAGGTTCGCCATCGCACTGTGCAGCTCCATCAGCGAGCCGGCGATCTGGCAATCGCGATCGATCGACACCAGCAATTCATGGCCAAACTGGGTCATCAGCATCGACAGTTCCCGCCCTTCCTGTGCGCACCGGTTCATCAGGGTGCGGACATCCACCCACTCGTCCTGGCGTGGCAACGGGCTGCCCTCCAACCGTGACAATGTGAGCAGGTCGCTGACCAGCGTCTGCATGCGCTGTGCCTGTTGTGACATCAGCGCCAGGTAGCGCTGGCGCTCGGGGCCGTCCAGCGGCAGGTTTTGCATGGTCTCGACGAAACCGCTGAGTACGGTCAATGGCGTGCGTATCTCGTGCGAGACATTGGCGACAAAATCGCGCCGCATGGCCTCGGCCTGTTCCAGCGCGGTCACGTCGCGCGACATCATCAGGCTGCGCCCTTCGCCATAGGGATGCAGATGGACCGACAGTCGCACCGGCCGGCTGTTGCTGCTGGCCGGGCCGGGTATCACCACATCGTGCGAGAAATCACCCTTGGACTGGTACCCAGCGAACATCGGATCGCGCACCAGGTTCGATATTTGTTGCAGCACATCGCGCTGCGGATCAAAGCCGAAATGGTCCGCCGCCGTCTGGTTGCACCATTCGATACGGCCCTGCGCGTCCAACAGCACCACGCCGTTGGGCGAAGCCTGAATGGCCGACAGGAACTCTTGCAGCCGATCATCGCTCTCCCGCACCCGGCGATCGCGGTTGCGCAGCAAACGCCGTACCCGATCGGCCGTTTCGCCCCAATAGCCCGGAATCACCGGCGGCTGGCTGGTGTTGCCCTGGCGCAACCAGATGCGCAAGACTTGACCCCGCTTCAGGTCGATCAACACCCATACCATGCTGGCCATAAAAATGCCAGCGATGGCGCCGTGGGCCGGCATCGCCAGCGGCCACAGGCTGTACCCGGCCAGCGAACCGGCGAGCTGAAAAAGGAAAAAGCGAAATACGCGCCAGATCATCTGCCGATTGTGAAGCTTCGTCGCTTCAGTTCGGCTGTGACTGGATCAGCGTCGTCAATCGGTATCCCACACCACGCACCGTCTCGACCATCGCACCGGCCTCACCCAGTGCCTCGCGCAGCCGTTTGACGTGCACATCGACCGTGCGCTCCTCGATGTACACATGGTCGCCCCATACCTTGTCGAGCAGCTGCCCGCGGCTGTGCACCCGCTCCGCATGCTTCATGAGGTAGTGCAATAACTTGTATTCCGTCGGCCCCAGCTTGAGCATGCGATCCTCGAAGCTCACCCGATGCGTGGCGGCATCCAGGTGCAACGCGCCAATCGAGACGCTGTCGGCAACATGTTCCGGCGCGCGCCGGCGCAACACCGCCCGGATGCGCGCCAGCAGTTCCTGGGTCGAGAACGGTTTGGTGATGTAGTCGTCGGCGCCGGCATCCAGTCCGGCCACCTTGTCCGGCTCGTCGCCGCGCGCCGTGATCATCAGGATCGGAACCGGTTTGATGCGCGGGTCGGAGCGCCATTTCCGGGCCAGGGCAAGACCGCTTTGTCCCGGCAGCATCCAGTCCAGCAGGATGGCATCGGGCAATACCTGGTTGATCTCGCGCTGGGCGCCCTCCCCGTCGGCTACCCAGATCGGCTGAAACCCGTTGTGGCGCAGGTTGACGGAAATCAATTCAGCGATCGCCGGCTCGTCTTCCACCACCAGGATGCGCGGCAATTTGGCCATGGTTTCAAGGTCCTCGTCGGGTCAACGAACAACCGATTCGATCTGCTCCATCGGCGTGTGCCGCACGTCGGCACCCTTGACGACGTAGATTGTGAATTCGGCGATGTTCTTGGCATGATCGCCAATGCGCTCGATAGCCTTGGCCAGGAACAGCAGATCCAGGCTGGGGGAAATGGTCCGCGGGTCTTCCATCATGTAGGTGATGAGCTTGCGCACGAAGCCGTCAAACTCCTTGTCGATGGCATCGTCTTCCTTCAGTATCGACAGCGCCGTGGTGGCGTCAAGCCGGGCAAATGCGTCAAGTGATTTGCGCAACAGGTTGGAGGCGAGGTCGGCCACCATCCGAAGCTCGGATGCAGGCAATGCGCGCGCCGAGCCGCTCTCGATAATCGACTTGACCATGCGCGCGATCTTTGCGGCCTCGTCGCCAGCACGCTCGAGGTTAGCGGTGGTCTTGGATATAGCAATCAGCAGGCGCAGGTCACGCGCGGTAGGCTGGC
>JAYUQC010000073.1:0-89728 GCA_043759735.1 Rhodoferax sp. | reverse complement strand
GAAATGCATCGGGCCAGGGACTAGGCCGCCTTGAGCATGGGCGCTGGATCGTTGACGCGCGGCAAACGCCGGCGCGAGCCGAGCACCTGTTCGATGTCCTGATGCGCGCCTGCTATCAGTTTCAAGATGGCGCGTTCGGCCTTGGCCGGGTTCCCCGCGATGACCGCGTCGAGCACCGCGCGGTGCAAGGGCAGCGAGGCGCGCGGGCCGTCTTTCTTGCGCGTGGACAGCACGAAGCTTGTGCGCAGCAACGCGCCCAGCGCCTTGCTCATCTGCACCAGCATGCGGTTGCCCGAAGCGCGCAGCAGGCCCTGATGAAAGCGCAGGTCGAAGCTCACGTAGTCGCCGCCCTGCTCCACCGCGCTGCGCATGCCCTCGTAGGCAGCTTCAGCCTCGGCGATGTCCTGCGCGCTGGCGCGTTGCGCCGCCAGCTTGATGGCGGCCGGCTCGACGGCCAGGCGCAACTCCTGCAGGTCGCGGATGAATTCCGGGCTCAAACCCGACCTGCCCTGCCAGGCGATCAGGTCCGGGTCGAACCAGTTCCAGGCATCGCTTGGCTGCACCTTGGTGCCGACCTTGGGGCCTGTGCTGACCAGTCCCTTGGCCACCAGCGACTTGACGGCCTCGCGCACCACGGTGCGACTGACGCCCAACTGGGCGCACAGCATCGGCTCGGGCGGCAGGCTGGCACCGACGGCGTAATCGCCCGCGACGATGGCCTGGCCCAGAAAATCAACTGTGTTGCCGTGGACGTTTTTAATCATGGGCTCATTTCCGGCACCGGCGTACGCACAGGCCGTCCGGCGAAATGCTCGGTCAGGTTGGCCAGTGCCAGGTCGGCCATGGCCTGGCGCGTCTGCACGGTGCCGCTGGCCATGTGCGGCGTCAGCACCACGTTGTCCAGGGCCAGCAACGCGGCTGGCACATGCGGTTCGTTCTCATAGACGTCCAGGCCGGCACCGGCGATCACGCCGTTCTGCAAGGCCTCGATCAGCGCGGCCTCGTCGGCTACCGAGCCGCGCGCCACGTTGATGAAATAGCCATTCGGCCCCAGCGCGCGCAGCACCTCGGCGTTGATGAGTTTGCGCGTCGCCGCGCCGCCGGGCGTGATGGCGACCAGAAAGTCCACCTCGCCAGCCAGCGCTTGCGGGCTCGGGAAATAGCGGTGCGCCACGCCGACTTTGGCAGTGCGGCTGGTGTAGGCGATGGACATGCCAAGCGCCTCGCCGCGCCTGGCGATGGCCAGCCCGATGCGCCCGAGCCCGACGATGCCCAGACGCGCGCCGCTGACCTTGCGCGTCAGGGGGAAAGGCCCGGCCGGCCAAAGCCCCGCGCGCACGAAGCGGTCGGCCTGTGGCAGGCGCCGCGCCACGCTCAGCATCAGCGCCAAGGCCAGGTCGGCCACCTCGTCGGTAAGAACGTCCGGCGTATGCGTGACCGGGATGCCGCGCTCCTTGGCGGCCGCCACATCGACGCCGTCGTAGCCGACGCCGAAAACGGAAATCACTTCAAGCGCGGGCAGCTGGGCGATCAGCTCGCGCGCCACCTTGGCCTCGCCCGACGCCGCCACGGCGCGGATGCGAGGCGCCGCCGCCGCAAACGCGGCCGGATCGGTTTCATGCAAGCGCTCATGCACCGTGAACTGCTCTTGCAGCATCTGCATGTAGCGCGGCCAGACCTTCGCGGCGACCAGGACTTCGGGCTTGAACAATCAATGCTCCAACAAGAAAATGATCGGGAAAACGATGATGCCGACGCGCCCCAATGGGCGCGGCATTTGTCTATCATATGATGATTGAACCCCTCCCTCCTTCGGTGAAAACCCTGACCATGAACTCCAAACCGCCATCCTCCAGCAAGCCCGCACTGCGCAGCCAGCAATGGTTCGGCCGCCAAGACCGCGACGGCTTCGCCTACCGCAGCTGGCTCAAGGGCAAAGGCATTCCGCATGACCAATTCGACGGCCGTCCGGTGATCGGCATCTGCAACACCTTTAGCGAACTCACGCCTTGCAACAGCCATTTCCGCACCCTAGCCGAGCAGGTCAAGATCGGGGTCTATGAGGCGGGGGGCTTTCCGCTGGAATTTCCCGTCATGTCCCTGGGCGAAGTGCTGTTGCGCCCGACCGCCATGCTGTACCGCAATCTGGCTTCGATGGACGTGGAAGAAAGCATCCGCGGCAACCCGATCGACGGCGTGGTGCTGCTGATGGGCTGCGACAAGACCACGCCCTCACTCCTGATGGGTGCGGCCAGCGCCGACCTGCCGACCATCGGCGTCTCCGGCGGCCCGATGTTGAACGGCAAGTGGCGCGGCCAGGAGCTGGGCTCGGGCACCGGGGTGTGGAGCATGAGCGAGCAGGTGCGTGCGGGCACCCTGAAACTGGCCGACTTCTTCGACGCCGAGAGCTGCATGCACCGCAGCCACGGCCACTGCATGACGATGGGCACCGCCAGCACGATGGCATCGATGGTCGAAGCCCTCGGCGTGGGCCTGCCCGGCAATGCGGCGTACCCGGCGGTGGACGGCCGGCGCAACGTGCTGGCACGCAACGCGGGGCGACGCATCGTCGACATGGTGCACGAAGACCAGGTGCTGTCGAGCATCCTCACGCGTCAGGCATTCGAGAATGCCATTCGCACGCTGGCCGCCATCGGCGGCAGCACCAACGCGGTCATTCACCTGATCGCGATCGCAGGTCGCCTGGGGGTGCCGCTCAGCATCGACGACTTCGAGCGTCTGGGCAGCGAGATGCCATGCCTCGTCAACTTGCAACCGTCGGGCAAGTATTTGATGGAAGACTTTTGTTATGCCGGCGGACTGCCGGTGGTGATGAAAGAAATCGCATCGTCGCTGCACCTGGATGCCGTCACCGCCAACGGCTGCACGATCGGCGACAACATCGCCGACGCGCAGAACTTCAACCCCGACGTCATCAAGACGGTGGCGGCGCCGTTCAAGGACAAGGCAGGCATCGCGGTGCTTCGCGGCAACCTGGCACCGCGCGGCGCGGTGATCAAACCCAGCGCGGCCACGCCAGCCTTGATGCAGCACACCGGCCGCGCGGTGGTGTTCGAAGACAGCGACGACTTTCACAAGCGCATCGACGACGAGAGCCTCGACGTCGACCCCACGTGCGTGCTGGTGCTGAAGAACTGCGGCCCCAAGGGCTACCCCGGCATGGGCGAAGTCGGCAACATGCCGCTGCCCCCGAAAGTGCTGCGCCAAGGCGTGACCGACATGGTGCGCGTCAGCGATGCGCGCATGAGCGGCACGGCCTACGGCACGGTGGTGCTGCACACCACCCCCGAGGCGGCCGCCGGGGGCCCCTTGGCGCTGGTGCACAACGGCGACCTGATCACGCTCGATGTGGCGGGCCGCTCACTGCACTTGCATGTGGACGAGGCGGAACTGGCGCGTCGCCGAGCGTCGTGGCAGCCGCCACCGCCCGCCATGAGCAGCGGCTACTGGAAGCTCTACATCGACCATGTATTGCAAGCCGACGAAGGCTGCGACCTGGACTTCCTGCGCGGCAAACGCGGGTCGGCGGTGCCGAAGGACAACCATTGAGTCGTCGCCGCCCCCATTGCATGACCTTACAGAAAAACCCCTCGAACGAAGCGCTATGACCACCTCAAGAATCGCCCTCGTCACCGGTGCCGGCTCTGGCATCGGCCAAGCCTGCGCCACCGCCTTGTTGAACGACGGCTGGCAAGTCGTGTTCGTGGGCCGCCGCGCGGCCACGCTCGACGCGGCCATCAACGCTGCCGGCACCGCCGCCGCGCACGGCGTGGCGATGCCCTGCGACGTGGGCGACGAAACCGCCGTCGCCGCGCTGTTCGGTGCCGTCAAGCAGCGCTTCGGCCGCCTGGACCTGCTGTTCAACAACGCCGGCGTGTCGCTGCCCTACACCCTGCCCGGCGACTACGACCCCGCCGAATGGCGGCGCGCGGTGGACGTCAACCTCAACGGCGCCTTCTTCTGCTTGTCGCAGGCGTTCAAACTGATGAGCACACAAGCCCCGCAAGGCGGCCGCATCATCAACAACGGCTCGATCTCGGCGCACGCACCGCGCCCCGGGTCGATCGCCTACACCGCCACCAAACACGCCATCACCGGCCTGACCAAAACGGCCGCACTCGATGGCCGCCCCTTCGACATTGCGGTGGGCCAGATCGACATCGGCAACGTGGCCAGCGACATGACGCAGAAAATGGTGGCCGGCGTGCCGCAAGCCGACGGCAGCATCAAGCCCGAAGCGCGCATGGACATGCACGCCGTGGCCGACACCTTCATGGCCATGGCGCGGCTGCCGCTCTCGGCCAACATCTTGTTTGCGACCGTGATGGCGACGAAGATGCCTTTCGTCGGCCGCGGCTGACAACGCGGAGGGCTGCACCATGGCACGCATCGGATTCATCGGCGCCTCGGGCTGGATGGGGCACGGCATGGCCAAAAACCTGCTGGCCAAAGGCCACCCGTTGACGCTCACCGTGCACCGCAACCGCGAGCGCGTGGCCGATCTGTTGGCCGCCGGCGCCACCGAAGCGCGCAACGCGCGCCAGATGGCGAGCGACTGCGACATCGTCTTCGTGTGCGTCACGGGGTCGCCGCAGGTCGAGGGCTGCCTGCTGGGCGACATCGGCTTGCTGGGGGGTGCGCTGCCGGGGTTGATCGTGGTCGACTGCTCCACCAGCGAGCCCGAATCGACCGCCCGTTTGCGTGCGGCAGCGCAAGCTCGGGGTGCCACCCTCGTCGACGCACCGCTCACAAGAACGCCCGTCGAGGCCGAGGCCGGGCGGCTGAACGTGATGGTGGGCGCCGAGCCGGAAGTGTTCGCGCGTTTGAAGCCGGTGATCGAAGCCTTCGCCGAAAACGTCTTCCACGTCGGTGCACCAGGCGCGGGGCACACCGTGAAGCTGCTGAACAACTTCATCGCGCAGGCCATCTGCACCGCCACCGCCGAAGCCTTCGGCGTGGGTCAGCGCGCGGGCATCGACTTGAAGCAGTTGGTGAACGTGGTGTCGGCCGGCGGCGTCAACAGCGGCTTGTTCCAGGCCATGGCCAAGACGTTGCACGGCGACCTGGGCGGATTGAAGTTCGAACTCGACAACGCACGCAAGGACGTCCGCTATTACACCCACCTGGCCGAGGGCCTGGCCGTGCCCACCGTGATGGGCGAGGCGGTGCACCAGTCGCTCGTGATCGCAAGCGCGCTGGGTTACGGCGGCAAGATGGTGGCCTCGCTGGTCGAAGCGCAAGAGAAAATGACCGGTGCCACGATCGTGCCCCGATGAACGGCCGAGCCGAACCTAACCTGTTTAAAAAGCTGACACCATGACCTCCAGACTTCAAGGCAAGACCGCCCTGCTGACGGCTTCGGGCCAGGGCATCGGCCGCGCCACGGCGTTGGCTTTTGCCCGCGAGGGCGCGCGCGTGATCGCCACCGACGTCAATGCCGCCGCGCTGGCCGCCTTGCGCGCCGAGTGCGGCTGCGAAACCCGCGTGCTCGACGTTACCGACCCGGCGGCCGTGCTGGCCGCCGCCGCCGACGTGGGCGTGGTGGACGTTCTCTTCAATGCAGCAGGTTTCGTGCATGGTGGCAGCGTGCTCGACGCCACCGAAGACGAATGGACCTTTGCGATGGACCTGAACGTGCGCTCGCAATTTCGCATGATCAAGGCCTTTCTTCCCGCCATGCTGCGCCGTGGCGCCGGCTCGATCGTCAACGTGGCCTCGGTGGCCGGCAGCCTGAAAGGCGCGCCCAACCGCTTCGTCTACGGCACCACCAAGGCCGCCGTGATCGGCCTCACCAAATCGGTGGCGGCCGACTTCGTCACCCGCGGCATCCGCTGCAATGCCATCTGCCCGGGCACGGTCGAGTCGCCGTCGCTGCGCGATCGCATTGCCGCCGGCGCGCAGGCCAGTGGCCAGACCAGTGCGCAGGTCGAGGCGCAATACATTTCGCGCCAACCCATGGGACGCCTGGGCACGGCCGACGAGGTGGCGCTGCTGGCGGTGTATCTGGCCAGCGACGAATCGCGCTTCACCACGGGCACCACGCAGGTGATCGACGGCGGTTGGTCGAACTGAAAACACGGCGCCATCCCGCGTATCCACGCTCGCCAATGATTTGATCTCTCACCACAACTCTTCAGACACTCATCATGAAACTGCTTCGCCACGGCCCCAAGGGCCAAGTCAAACCCGGGTTGCTCGACGCCCAAGGCAAGGTGCGCGATTTGTCCGCGCTGATGCCCGACATCACGGCCACCACCTTGTCCCCCGCCGGCCTTGCCGCGTTGCGCGCGCTCGACCCTAGCGCCCTGCCCGTCGTGCCCCAAGGCACGCTGGCCGTGCCGTGGACGGGCATGGGCAAATTCATCGCCATCGGCCTGAACTACGCCGACCACGCCGCCGAATCCAACCTGCCCATCCCCAAAGAGCCGATCGTCTTCATGAAGACCACCAGCTGCGCCGTGGGCTGCAATCACGACGTGGTGCTGCCACAAGGCTCGGTGAAAAGCGACTGGGAAGTCGAGCTCGGCATCGTGATCGGCAGCCAGGCGCGCTACGCCACCGAAGCCGATGCGCTGAAGCACGTGGCCGGCTACTGCGTGATCAACGACGTGTCCGAGCGCGAGTTTCAGATCGAGCGCGGCCCGCAGTGGGACAAGGGCAAAGGCTGTGACACGTTCGGGCCCATCGGCCCCTGGCTGGTCACGGCCGACGAAGTGGGGGACCCGCAAAACCTGTCGATGTGGCTCGACGTCAACGGCCACCGCTACCAGACCGGCAACACCAAAACCATGATCTTCAGCGCTGCCGCGGTGGTGAGTTACCTCAGCCGCTTCATGACGCTGTACCCTGGGGATCTGATCACGACGGGCACACCGCCCGGCGTGGGCATGGGGATCAAGCCCAACCCGGTGTTCCTGAAAGCAGGCGACGTGATGCGCCTGGGCATCGAGAAGCTGGGCGAACAGCAGCAGACCGTGTACGCCTGGGACCCTGCGCGCATCGACGCTTAAGGTTGCGCATCACCCAATCATTCATCCACGCACCTCATGGCCACGCCCCTCGCTATCCGCATCCATCCAGCCGACAACGTGGTGATCGCCGGGCGCCAGTTGCTGGGCGGCACCGAGCTGCCCGGCGAAGGTGTTCGCGTCAGCGGGCTGATCCCACCCGGCCACAAGGTGGCTACCCGCCCCATCGCGGCCGGTGAAGCCGTGCGCCGCTACAACCAGGTGATCGGCAACGCCACGCAGCCGATCGCGCCGGGCCAGCACGTGCACACGCACAACCTGGCCTTCAGCGACTTTGCCCGCACCCACGAGCCCGGCGCCGACGCCCGGCCCACCGCCTACGTCGACGCGCCCGCCACTTTCGACGGCATCGTGCGTGCCGACGGCCGCGTGGCCACGCGCAACTACATCGGCGTGCTGACCAGCGTGAACTGCTCGGCCACCGCCGCCCGCGCCATCGCCGACCACTTCCGGCGCGACATCCACCCCGAAGCCCTGGCCGACTACCCGAACGTGGATGGGGTGGTGGCACTGACGCACGGCATGGGCTGCGCCACCGACAGCGAAGGCGAAGAGCTGCAGGTGCTGCGACGCACGCTGGGCGGCTACGCGCGGCACGCCAACTTCGCCGCCGTGCTGGTGGTGGGTCTGGGCTGCGAGACCAATCAGATTCAGGGCTTGATGGCGCAAGAGGGCCTGGCCGAAGGCGCGCAGCTGCTCACCTTCAACATCCAGGACACCGGCGGCACCGCCAAGACGGTGGCGTACGGGGTGGCGATGGTGAAGAGCCTCCTGCCTGACGCCAACCGCGTGCAGCGCGAACCGGTGCTGGCGTCGCACCTGATCGTGGGATTGCAGTGCGGCGGCAGCGACGGCTACTCCGGAATCAGCGCCAACCCGGCGTTAGGGTCGGCTGTGGACCGCCTCGTGCGCCACGGCGGCACCGCCATCCTGAGCGAAACGCCCGAGATCTACGGTGGCGAACACCTGCTGACGCGGCGCGCCGCCACCCCGGTTGTTGCCGACACCTTGATGGCCCGCATCCGCTGGTGGGAGGCCTACACCGCACGCAACCACATGCGCATGGACAACAACCCGTCGGCCGGCAACAAGGCCGGCGGCCTCACCACCATCCTCGAAAAGAGCCTGGGCGCCATCGCCAAGAGCGGCACCACGAGACTCGAAGCCGTCTACGAATTCGCGCAGCCTGTGGCCGCGCACGGCTTCGTCTACATGGACACCCCCGGCTACGACCCCGTCTCGGCCACCGGCCAGGTGGCCGGCGGCGCCAACCTCATATGCTTCACCACCGGCCGCGGCTCGGCCTACGGCTGCGCACCATCGCCCTCGCTCAAGCTGGCAACCAACACCCGCCTGTGGCAACGCCAGGAAGACGACATGGACATCAACTGCGGCGAGATCATCGACGGCAGCTGCTCGGTGGCCGAGATGGGCCAGCGCATTTTCGATTTGGTGCTGGCCACCGCCTCGGGCAGTGCCAGCAAGAGCGAGCGGCACGGCTATGGCCAGAACGAGTTTGTGCCTTGGCAGGTCGGCGCAGTGATGTAATCCACGACCCACGCACCCCACCCGCATGTGATACGCCGATCGAACGCGTTCAGCGATCGAGCCAGCACACAAGCGCAAGGACTGGCGCCAGATCAGCGGCAAAGCGACCCGACCACAACCCTATCCATAGCCCACCATGTCCAAGATCCTCCAGGCCGGCGCCCTGCGCTTGAGCGTCGCGAACATTCTTATTGCCATTGGCAGCTCGGCCGCCGAGGCCGCCACCATCGCCCACAACCTGGTGCTGGCCAACCTCAGCGGTCATGACTCCCACGGCGTGGGCATGTTGCCGCGCTATGTCGACGCGGTGCTCGAAGGAGGCCTCGCCCCCAACACCAGCGCCAAGGTCATGCTCGACACCGGCACGCTGCTGACCATCGACGGCGGGCACGGTTATGGCCAGGTGATCGGCGAACAGTCCATGGCGCTAGGCATGGAGCGGGCAAAGAATCACGGCAGCTGCATCATGACCGTCAAGAGTGCCCACCACCTGGGGCGCATCGGCCACTTCAGCGAGATGGCGGTAGCCAACGGACTGGTGTCGATCCATTTCGTCAACGTCATCGCCCGCCCCATCGTCGCGCCCTGGGGTGGCGGTGACGGGCGTTTCGGCACCAACCCCTGCTGCATCGGCATTCCGCTGAAGAACCAGCCGCCGTTCGTGCTCGACTTCGCCACCAGCCGGGTCGCCCAGGGCAAGATGCGCGTGGCCCACAACGAAGGCCGCACGGTCCCGCCGGGTTACCTGATCGACTCCGAGGGCCGGCCCACGACCGACCCCGGCGTCGTCGTCGTGCCGCAGGCCAACGGCCTGTTCGGCGCGCTGATGACCTTTGGTGAACACAAGGGCTACGGCATGGCCGTGGCATGTGAATTGCTGGGCGGCGCCCTGTCCGGCGGCGCCACCTGGCGCGGCGAAACCGACGGCCGCGCCGCGGTGCTCAACAGCATGCTGACGATCCTGATCGACCCCGACAAGTTGGGCACGCGCGCGAGTTTCGAGCATGAAGCCGCGGAGTTCATCACCTGGCTCAAGCAGAGCCCGCAGCCGCAAGGCGGGTCCGGCGGCGTGTTGATCGCCGGAGACCCCGAGCGCGCAGCGCGCATCGCGCGCGAGCGCGATGGCATCGTGGTGGACGACAACACCTGGGCGGCGATCGTCGATGCGGGGGGGAAGGCCGGCTTTGTCGTCGAGGCCTGAGAGGCAATCGCCGCCATGGCCGCCGGTCTGTGGCGCCGGCAAGTGCCCGGCATACCACCGCGGGTGCCACGCCAACCCGGCAACCTGTCGATCGCTACAGCATCAGCGCCAGGCTCGCGTCCAGGTGCTCGGAGGGCAACCGCTTGAAGCCTGAACGCGCATACCGATGCAGCCGTCCAACCAAAAACGCCGTCAGCGCCGAGGCTACGACTTGTGCATCCAGGCTGGGAGTGGCGGACCCCCCTTCGTCGGCCACCGATCGCAGGCCCTGCTTGAGCATGGATTCAATCTTGTCAAAGAACTGGTTCATGCGCAGCTGCAGGCGCGCGTTCTCGAACACCAGCGCATCGCCGACCATGACCCGTGTCATGCCGGGATTCTTTTCCGCAAACTGCAACACCATCGCGACTACTCTGGCAGCCTGGCGCGGCACAGGGGCGGCCTCAGTGTGCGCATCGGCTTGCTCACGATCGGCGATCTGGTTCACCAGTGTGAACACGCTTTGTTCGATAAACTCGATCAGCCCTTCAAACATCTGCGCCTTGCTGGCGAAATGCCGATACAGGGCGGCTTCGCTGACGCCCAGTCGCGCCGCCAGCGCTGCCGTGGTGATGCGATCGGCGCCCGGCTGTTCGAGCATTTCAGCCAGCGCCTGCAGGATCTGGATGCGCCGCTCACCGGGTTTGGGCCGCTTGCGGGTGACGGGTGAGACATCACCAGCCGTGTCGGCTGCGCTGGGACTGATCTGGGCGTCGGGCATGGTTGCAAGCAAGGGGTGGATTTTTATTCTCGCATACCGTCACCTGGTCTTACGGCTGATTTCAGTGGGACCGGATCATGGTTCCAAAAGGTTGGTCGGTCAGAATCTCCAGCAGCAGCGCGTGCGGCACGCGACCGTCGATGATGTGCACCGACGCCACGCCACTTTTTGCGGCGTCCAGCGCTGACGCGATCTTGGGCAACATGCCGCCACTCAATGTGCCATCGGCGAACATCGCGTCGATCTCGCGTGCGGAAAGGTCGGTCAACAGATTGCCATGCTTGTCCAGCACACCGGGCGTGTTGGTCAGCAGCAATAATTTCTCGGCCGCCAGCACCATGGCCAGTTTGCCGGCCACGACATCGGCATTGATGTTGAAGCTCTCGTTGTCATCGCCGAACCCGATCGGGGTGATGACCGGAATGAAGGCGTCCTCCTGCAACGCACGCACCACGCTGGGGTCGATGCTGACGATGTCGCCCACCTGGCCGACGTCATGCTCGCGGGTCGGGTCCTGGTTATCGAGCATCTTGAGCTTGCGCGCGCGGATCATCGCGCCGTCACGGCCGGTCAGTCCGACCGCCTTGCCGCCGGCCTGGTTGATCAGCCCCACAATGTCCTGCTGCACCTGGCCGCCGAGCACCCATTCCACCACTTCCATGGTCTCGGCATCGGTGACCCGCATGCCCTGGATGAACTCACCCTTCTTGCCCAGACGCTGCAGCGCGTTCTCGATCTGCGGGCCGCCACCGTGCACCACCACCGGGTTGATGCCCACCAGTTTGAGCAGCACTACATCCTCGGCGAAATCGGCCTGCAGGCCGGGGTCGGTCATGGCGTTGCCGCCGTACTTGATGACCATGGTCTTGCCGTGGAACTTGCGGATATACGGCAGTGCCAGCGCGAGGATCTCTGCCTTGTCGCGCAACGCGATGTGCGAGGTGTCGGTCATGGTGGGATTGCGTTCGAGGATGATGACGCATCATTGTGCAACATCACCATGCGCCGGGTCACGTCAGGTTGCCGAAGTCGGACTCCACGTAACCGTGCACGCAGGTGGTCAACACCGACTTGATCGCGTCCACGTCGTCGCGCTGGACCGCGTTGCGCAGCATCTCGAGCTGCGCCTCGAGTTGGTGCCAGGGCAGGAACTCCTCATGCGCCTTCATGATCCGCGGATGCCCGGTCGGCGCCGGGTTGTCGCCGATGAGCAATTCTTCGTAGAGTTTCTCTCCCGGACGCAGGCCGGTTATCTCGATCGCGATGTCGCCGCCCGGGTTGGCTTGGTCGCGCACGCTCAGCCCCGACAAGTCGATCATGCGCCGCGCCAGGTCCATGATCTTGACCGGCTTGCCCATGTCGAGCACGAACACTTCGCCGCCCTTGGCCATCGCACCGGCGTAGAGCACCAGTTGGGCGGCCTCGGGAATGGTCATGAAATAACGCGTCACCTCGTGGTGCGTCACCGTCAACGGCCCGCCGCTGGCCAACTGGGCGCGGAACAGAGGCACCACACTGCCGCTGGAGCCGAGCACGTTGCCGAATCGGACCATGCAAAAACGGGTCTGGCCACCAACCGCCGACAAGCCCTGCAACACCATTTCGGCCATGCGCTTGCTGGCGCCCATGATGTTGGTCGGCCGCACCGCCTTGTCGGTGGACACCAGCACCAGGTTGGCGACCTGGTTGTCGATCGCCGCACGCGCCACGTTCCAGGTGCCGAACACATTGTTGGCAATGCCTTCGGCCGAGTTGCTCTCCACCATCGGCACATGCTTGTAGGCAGCGGCATGGTAAACCCAGCCCGGTCGATAACGTGCAAACACATCCTGCAGCCGGCGCAAATCGCGCACACTGCCCAGCAATGCCACGATGTCCACCTGCAGGCTCTTGGCCTTGCACAGCGCCAGCAGCTCCTGCTGGATGGTGTACAGGCCGAACTCGTTGTGGTCAAACAGTACGAGTTGCGCCGGTTGTTGCTGTGCAATTTGGCGGCACAACTCGCTGCCGATGCTGCCACCGGCACCGGTGACCAGCACCACCTGATGTGCGATCCTTCCGGCCAGCAGCGACTGGTCCACGCCCGTCGGATCGCGTGCCAGCAGATCCTCGACATCGAGCTCCTTGAGATCGCGCAGCGTAACGCGCCCGCTGGCCAGATCCGACATCCCGGGCAAGGTACGTACGTGCACCGGCAAGGCGCTGAGGCTTTTGATGATCACATTGCGCCGCTCGCGCGACACACTAGGCAGGGCAAGCAGAATATCGGTCACGCCGTGACGTGCGACCAATCCTTCCGTTTCCGATGGCGAATACACGGTCGCACCATTGATGCTGCGACCGACCTTGGCCTTCGCATCGTCGAGAAAACCGACAAGATGAAACTGCCTTGCATTGGAGATCGCAGCGGCCGTTTGCACACCTGCCTCGCCCGCGCCATAGATCAGAACCCGGCCGTCGACGATGATGCGGCCCGGGCCGATTCCCGCAAGCCAGAACCTGGCCATGGCGCGGCTGCCACCCGCCAGCAACAAAAACACCAGCGGCTGCAGGACACCTACGCTGCGCGGAACTCCGGACAGTCCGTGTTGCCACAGCACGATCGCGAACAGCACACTGGCGTACAACGCGACCGCCTTCGCAATAGCCAGCAAGGCGTCGATCCCCGTGTAGCGAAAAATCGCACGGTACAGCCCGAGCCGGATGAAGACTGGAACCGACAGGGCCGGAGCCAACAGATATACCCACCATTGGGTGCTGGTCGGCCAATGCAGGGTTTCCAGTCGCAAGCTAAATGCCAGCCAAGTAGCCAGCAGCGACAAACCGACATCCAGTAATATGACCGCGCCTTGTTTGCCTACGCGAGGGAGTCCCAACAGCGAATCACGCCAGCGCATCGTCATTCCTCAAGGCTACGCTGGCTCCGAGCAGCCACAGCAAGGTCATGCCCAGCGCCGCGTCCCGCAACGGCGCGTTCACCATGGCTGTTGCCATGACCGACACCCCCAGGATAGTGGTAATGCCCCCTTGGGCCGACCGGCTGCGCCAGCCTCCCCGGACCAGCCGTGCCAGCCACCACGCCATCAGCAGCATGCCGGGCACTCCGGTTTCCATGCCGGTCAGCAGGAAATCATTGTGCGGATTGTTGATTTCCGCGAATCCCGCGTGCACGTCAGGCGGCTGGGAGGGGCCGAGCTCCCGCCACACGGCCTCCCAGTGCGGCAACCAGTAACCGACGCCGGTGCCCAGCAGCGGATGGGCAGCCATGCCCTGCAGGGCCTCCTCGTACATGCGCCATCGGACACCGACACTGGTGCTGTAATTCTGGTTGGCGGCGACGGCGTGCAGGTCGTCCGCCAATTGCCCGAAACGCTGGCTGGTGGTAGGTGATAGGTACCACGCCGCCAGGACCAGCACCGCGACACCGCCAACGGCGCCGAGCGCCGACCTGGCCGAGCGGAATCGGTACAACAGCGCAACCAGCAGCAACGCGGCCAGCAGCAACTGGGCGTTGCGCGAGATCGCGTGCAGCGCCACGGTGGCACCCAGCGCGAGCGCCAAGGCCAGCAATAACCAGCGGGTGCTGCCCGCGCGCTGCGCGCCGATGGCGACGACAAAACTCGCACCGCAGGCCGTGGCCATCGTGATCATGTTGCCGCTGCTGAAGTTGTTGCGCGTCGCCAGCAAGCTGCTCCACAGGGCCCAATCCGGCATTCCCCACACACGGTGCAGCGCGATGATCATGGCCGCGATGACCGAACCCGTGGCGAATCCCAAGAAGGCGCTGCGCGCCTGGGCAGTGGTCAACATCATGCCCATGGACAACACCAGCGCCACACGCACGGTATGGAAGATACGCGTCGATGTGTCCGGGAACCAGTCTCCTGCGGCGGCAGCCAGCAGCGTCCAAGCGACAAACAACGCCAGCGGTACCACCGCCGGCTGGCGGCGCAGGCGCCCGAACGATGCAGTGAGGTCTGGCGCGATCACCATCGCGATCAGCACGAGCATGAGGTTCAGGTACATCACGCCGATCGGAAAATAGGCGCACAGTCCCCAACTGAAAGCAATGTAACTGACCAGGTTTTGGTGCAAGGCCTCCAATCCTTCAACCGGCAAAGCGACGCTGTCTCCCGGCTTAGGCCTTGATCGCAAAGTCTTCCTTCCGGCCACCTTGCGCCTCCAGCGCCGCCAGCCAGCGCGGCGTCAATCCGCGCCCGCTCCAGGATTCACCGTTCGGGCCACGGTATTTGGCCGCTACGGTAGTTCCGGCACTGGATTTGGACGATTTCGGCCGCGCCTTGCGGCCCGGCTTGGTCCCTTTGCTCTTGGCGGCCCTGGAACTAGCGGCCTGCAGATCTTTGGTCGTGATACCAAATGCCAGCATGGTGGCCACAATATCCTGTACGGTCTTGTCGAATTCGCGGGACCGGATGTCGTTGGCCTGCTTTTGCAGTTTTTGTATTTGACCCTGAATATCGATCAAGTTGCTCATGTCGTGATCCTGTTTGAATGTAAACCCGCTGCTGCGCCACCTAAAAACCATTCGAACCTACGGTTTCATTTTAGTGCGTGACATTATCGCGTCGCATTACCTTGATGGCGGTCAGTAACAATATATGGCAGTCAAACCGGAGTGACTGGCGCTGCAGATATTGCGCATCCAGCGCCACCTTGTCCGGAATCGGCAATGCATCACGACCATTGACCTGCGCCCAGCCGGTCAGGCCTGGAACCAGTGCATGCACTCCCAACGCGGTTCGCTGCGCGATCAGGTCGTGCTGATTGAATAGTGCGGGGCGGGGTCCGACAAAACTCATATCGCCCGTGACAATCGTCCAGAGCTGGGGTAATTCGTCCAGACTGCTCTGGCGCAGGAAGCCACCGATCGGCGTCAGATAACGGTTCGGATCCTGCAGTAAATGGGTGGCCACCGCGGGGGTGTCGACCTGCATGCTGCGGAACTTCGGCATCCGGAATATCCGGTTGTGTCGCCCGACGCGATCCGACCAGTACAGCACCGGACCGCGTGACGTCACCGCCACCAGGATGGCGGTTGCAAGCAATGGCAGCGCCAACACCGGGAGCACCAACGCCACCAGCACCAGATCGGCGATCCGTTTCATCAGGCGTTCAGTTGCGCGAATACGCCGCGCAAACCCTGCTCCAGGTCGACCGGCGGAACCCAGCCCAGGCGCTGCCCGGCCCGCGTGCTGTCGATCTGCAGATTGCCGCACAGTCGCTGGGCCGTCGCTCGCCTGCCCGCCATCGTGGCGGCAGCCATCAGCAACGGCACCGGAACCGGAACCAGCCTGGCCGGAACGCCGGCCGCGCGCGCCATGGCCCTGACCAGATCAGGTGTCGATACATCCTGGGCGTCACAGACCAGGAAGGTATCGTTGGCAGCCAACGCATGGCCGGTGCATACCCGAATGAAATCCACCAGATTGTCCAGCGCCAGCAGGCTGCGCCGATTGTCGATCCGCGCCAGCGGGAGTGGCCAGCCGCTACGAACGGCGCGCGCCAGTGTAGCGAAGTTGGCCTTGACACCGGCGCCATAGATCAGCGGCGGTCGGATCACGACAATCTCCATGCCCGTCTGCATGCCCAGCAGGCGCAGGGCCATCTCCGCTGCGTGTTTGCTGCGCCCATATGCATCGGCCGGCGCCGGCAGGTCCGATTCGCGAAACGCCTGACCGGCATGCGTCATTTCGCCGTTTACCTTGATCGAACTGATGTACACAAAGCGGCGTACCCCTGCAGCCGCAGCCTGGCGCGCCAGATTCAGGCTGGCCTCGACATTGACCTGGCGGTAGGCGGCGTCGGGATCGGGGTCGGTATCGCGCAAGACATGCACGCGCGCGCCCAGATGCACGATCGCATCGACGCCGATCAGCGCCGGGCCGAAATCCGCCGCATGCCAGGCCGCGTCCACGCAGACCGACCGGACGCTTCCCGGCCAGCGCGCACCGAGCGAGCGCACCAGCGCCGTGACATCCATATTGCGTTGCTGCAGATGCTGCAGCAGGGCCCGGCCCACAAAGCCGGTGCTGCCGGTGACCAGCGTAGTCAATGGACAACCCGGCCAGTGTCAATGCCGCCACACGGTGCGATTGACATATCCGGTGTAGCTCATGACCAGGCGCACGATCTTGCGCGCGACATCGGGAGCCTGGTAATCGGCAATGGCCTGCATCGGCCCGGCGTGGGCATGCTGATCGCACACCACCCGCACCGCGCGCAGCACGTCTTGCGGCACCAGCCCGCACATGATCAGCGTTCCCTCGTCCATGCCCTCCGGCCGCTCGTGCGCATAACGGATGGTCACCGCCGGCAATTGCAGCAGCGAGGCCTCCTCGGTTATGGTTCCGCTGTCCGATATCACGCAGTGCGCCTGCATTTGCAGCCGTACAAAATCAAGGAACCCGAACGGCTTGGCAAAGTCGACCAACGGATCCACGTCTCCCAGGCCCAGCGCATCCAGGCGCTTGCGCGTACGCGGATGGGTCGACACGATAACCGGATAGCCATACTCCTGCGCCAGGGCATTGAGCGTGGCCACGAGATCGCGCAGATTCTGCGGGGAATCGACATTCTCTTCACGGTGCGCGCTGACGATGAAGAACTGGCTGGGTGTGAGCCCGAGTCGCTCGACAATATCGGATGCCTCGATGCGGGGCATGTAATACCGCAAAACCTCGTCCATATGCGATCCGGTCTTGAAAATCGTCTCCGGCCGGATTCCCTCGGCGATCAGATAACGGCGCGCATGCTCGGTAAGCACCAGGTTGATGTCGCTCAGATGGTCCAGCACCTTGCGATTGAGTTCCTCCGGAACGCGCTCGTCGAAACAACGATTGCCGGCCTCCATGTGAAACACGGGTATTTTCCGGCGCTTGGCGGAAATCACCGCGAGGCATGAATTGGTGTCCCCGTACAACAAGACTGCGTCCGGTTGTTCACGCTCCAGGACTTCGTCCGCCTTGATGATCACCTGCCCGATGGTTTGCGCAGCGTTGTCACCAACGGCATTCAGAAAATGGTCCGGCTTGCGAATACCGAGGTCATCGAAAAATACCTGGTTCAATTCGTAATCGTAATTCTGCCCCGTATGCACCAGCACATGCCGGACGTATTTATCCAACTCCGCGATGACCCGGCTCATCTTGATCAGTTCCGGGCGGGTCCCGACGATCGTCATAACCTTAAGCACCTAGCGCCTCCTGAACCAGTTCCAGTTTTCCCAATAATTGGGCCGTCTGCGCCAGGTCGAGTCGGCGGGTATTGTGCGAGGTGTAGTCATCCAGCTCGGAGATACGCTCCTCGCCAGCGCTGAAATACTTCGCATAATTGAGATCCCGGTTATCGGCTGGCACCCGATAATAGGGGCCCATATCGGATACGCGGGCCATTTCTTCGCGCGATACCAGCGTCTCGTATAACTTCTCGCCGTGGCGCGTGCCGATCGTGCGCACCGGGTTGTCGCGTCCCAGCACCTGCTTCAAGGCGTCGGCCAGCACTGCGACGGTCGATGCCGGCGCCTTTTGCACGAACAGATCGCCCTGCTGCCCATGCGTGAACGCATGCAGCACCAGGTCGACCGAATCATCCAGCGACATCAGGAACCGAGTCATGTTCGGATCGGTGACCGTCAGTGGCTTGCCGGCCAGCAGTTGCGACACGAACAGCGGAATGACCGAGCCGCGCGAGGCCATGACGTTGCCGTATCGGGTCGCACACAGGACGGTCTCGCCTTCTCCCAACGTGCGCGCCTTGGCCCCCATCAGCTTTTCCATCATGGCCTTGGACAGGCCCATGGCATTGATCGGGTAAACCGCCTTGTCGGTGCTCAGCAGCACGACCCGGCTGACGCCGCGCCCGATGGCGGCATTCATGACGTTCTCAGCGCCCAGCACATTGGTGCGCACCGCCTCCATCGGATAGAACTCGCAGGACGGCACCTGTTTCAACGCCGCAGCATGGAAGACGAAATCGACGTCCTTGGTCGCCTGCCAGATGCTTTCGTAGTCGCGGACATCGCCAATATGAAACTTCAGCTTGTCGTTGTCATGTCCGAGTCGCATCTCCTCCTGTTTCTTTTCGTCCCGGCTGAAAATGCGGATCTCGCGCACACCGGTGGACAGGAAACGGTTGAGAACCGCATGACCGAATGATCCCGTACCGCCGGTGATCATGAGTACTTTGTCTTCAAACATGGTTCATTGCGCAGTTTTCTGGTCCGCATGCATGATCTGAATCAGATCATGCCATTGTGGCGCCACATAACCCGTGGCCTCGGAAAAACGCGATGCGTCGAGTGAGCGATCAATCACCAGCTGGTCGTCCTGCTCGACCTCGATCGGCTTGCGGTAGGTCTGCGCAATCAGCCGCAGCAGCGTGTACTTGTCGATCGGTGCCGCAGCCACATGGTAGACGCCGTGCAGCTCCGGGCGAGACACCACGGTATCGCGCACGACACGGGACAACACGGTAGTCGGCATCCCTGAAAACACCGCACGGCGAAAGCCCCGACAGCGTTCACCTTGCGCTAGAAACCACTCCAATAGCCCGTAGGCGGTACCGAGCTCGTGCCCGATGATCGAGGTGCGCAATGTCAGCGCATGCGGGTAGTCGACTTCACCGAGCTGCTTGGTTCTGCCGTACACATCGACGGCGTCGGTCGGGTCGGTTTCCACATATGCGCCGCGTGTGCCGGAAAACACGCAATCGGTGCTGATATGCACCAGACGTGCACCGGTGGCGGCACACAGGTCGGCCAGGCGATGCGGCAATACGGCATTCACCGGGACCGACAGGCGCGGGTCCCCGGACTCCTGATGGTGCTTGGTCAGGCCGATGCAGTTGATGACCAGCTGCGGACGCACCTGCGCGAATAGGCGGACCAGTGCATCGTGCGCCAGCACATCGACGCCCGCGATCAATCGCTCGCGCTCGGGCTGGGTGAAAAACTGCAAAGCCCGATCCGACCGCAGGCTGCCAAACACCTGCATGTCGCCGCGCTCGGGCAGGACACGGAACATCGCGCTGCCCAGCATGCCACTGGCGCCCAATACCAAGACTTTCATTCGTTCTGCCCTTGTCGGCTGGTGCTGCGAAAGTGACCGATCAACTGATCGACAAGCCGATCATGGTCGAAATGGTCGCTGAAGTACCGCCGCCCATTGTCGCCGAGCGTCGCCCGCTGCTCCGGCTGCATCGCACGCAATTGCAGTACGGCGTCGGCCAAGCCCCTGGCGTTCTCGGCGGGCACAGCAAGGCCAGCGCCGGCCTCCAACACAAGACGGGCGCCCTCGCCGTTCAAGCACGCCAGAATCGGCCGGCCCACTGCGAGATACGCTTGAATCTTGTTGGGCACGGTGGCTGCGAATATCGGTTCGTCAGCCAGCGTGACAAGCAGTGCCGACGCCTGCCGCATCAGGCCTGGCATAGTCTGTGCGGCAAATCGACCCGGCAAGTGCAGGTTGTGCAGCTTGCGCTCCCGCACTTGTGTCAGCATCCATTCGCGCCGGCTGCCTGTGCCAACGACGACGAATCGGATATCGCTGTGCTCCGCCAACAGACTGGCGGCCTCGACAATGGTCTCGACCGCCTGCCCTGCGCCGATATTTCCGGCAAACATGATCGAGAAACCTTCGCGCAATGGCACGATCTCAGGCAGTTCGATCGCCGGTGCGTCAACAAATGCGGGATCGACGGAATTGGGCAGGTACGCGATACGCTTGCCTGGAGCCAATGCCGCCACGGGCGCTTCGAACGCCCTGGACTGCACCAGCAACAGATCTGTTCGGAGGTACAGGAACCGCACCAGTTTGCTGACCCAGCGCAACAATGTCGGGTTGCGAACGTAGCCGGTTGCCTCCAGGCTTTGCGGCCACAAATCCTGCACCCACACGATCACCGGGCAGCGCCACATGCGCCCCAGGACCAAGGCGGGAATCACCTGAAGTATGGGTGAGGGTGCGTACACAAAGATCACGTCGAACGAGCGACCGCGCAGCATCCAGGGGCCAAACAGCGACGCGGAAATCATGAACGACAGGTAGTTCAGCGTCAGCCGGATGGCGCTCTTCGCACCCCGCGGCACCAGCGGGACCCGATGCACGGTTGCACCGCATTGCTGTTCGGTCTGGCATCCCCAGGCACGGTAGCCACCAAACACCATCCCGTCCGGGTAATTTGGCTTTCCCGTCAACACATCCACTGGTACACCCCGCGCCACGAGCGACCGGACGATTTCGTTGATCTGGAAATTTTCCGGCCAGAAATACTGTGACAGCATCAGGACACGCATGGCTCAGGTCCGGCTCGCAGAGCGGGCAGCGACGCATTGCTGGTATCGTCCCAGCACGATCGCGGCATTGCCTGGGACATCGAAGTATTTTTTCACCCATTGTCTGGCTTGGCGACCGAGCGTCGTTCGATAGGGAACGTCCGTCAGCAGGCGTTCCAACGCATCGGCCAGCAGAACCGGCTCCGGGGCTGGAATGGCCAGACCGGTCACACCGTGCACGATGGCGTCGGGCGCCGGGTTGCGCACTGCGACGATGCTCGGTACGCAAAACCAAGCGGCCTCGAACACCGGGCGCCCGGCCGCATCGAGGTGGGACGGAAAACACAATACGTCGATGGATGGGTACAAGGTACGGACATCCTGGACGAAACCCAGCAGGCGCACATGGTCATGCATGCCGCAGTCACCAATGCGCCGCTGCAACTGGGCCCGCACATCCTCGGAGAAACCCAATGCATTCAAGGCGACGGCCTTGATTCCGGAGGCCTCGCGCGCGTTTTCTCCCGCAATCAGGAATTGCGCGTCGATGCCACGTTCCTTGACCAGGATCCGGGCGGCCTCCAGGAACTCGTATACGCCCTTCATCCGGACCAGCACCCCCAACATGGCGGCGGTTGGTTTCGCCCCCATGGCGCGACACGCCGGCGCTGCAACCGGGGCGTCCAGATTGAGTCCATTGTGGACGATCGAGAGCGGCAAGTCAGAGGCCAGACTGTTGGCCACCGTGTGGTCTATCGCCAATACGCAATCTGCGTGGCGTCGCAGCAGATGTGTCACCAGCCTCGATCGCCGGCCAACGCGCGCGTCGTATTGCAACGAACGCACGTGCACCACCAATGGTCGCCGCAACAGCCATTTGGCCACACAGGCCAAGGGCAACAGCGTTATTTCGTTCGCATGAATGACGTCGAACGCGCGCTGGCGCAAACACCACAAAGCCCAAAGTGACGCCGGCAGCAAATAGAGTTCGCGCAAAAGAATGATCCAGCGCAGTGCGCGGTAGCGGCCAAATCGTGTGTTGTCGAACTGGCTCAACCCCAGGACCGGAATCACCTCCAGGCCGGCGCGCTCGAACGCTGCGCAGGAACTGCCTCTTGGAGTCAGAACCGTCCCTTGCACGCCGCTGGCCTGCAGTTGACCGAACAGCTCGATCAAGCTTTTAGACGCGCCGCCGTAGGTGCCGGCAGGATGCATGTACAGGACCTTCATATCTGACACGTCCGCCTGTGCCAATGCAGATAATTGATCCACCGCCAGACGACCCAGCCAAACGGCTTCTTTCCAGCCATGATCTGGTCAAATTCGCGCAACAGATGGCGCTGGTCCAGAAACGGCAACGCCAGATCATCGCCCAGCCAGCCCCGCACCATGGGCGCAATGGCGGCGATCCATGCACGCTCCGGCGTCGCAAACCCGATCTTGTCGCGCCGATCGAGAACGGCATCCGGCACGATGCCACGCATGGCCGCGCGAAACACGCTCTTGGTCTCCCCCGTCGGCGAAACCAGATACGACTCTGGCAGCGACAACAGGAACTCGATCATGTCGACGGTCAAAAAGGGGACACGGCTCTCGACCGAAAAACGCATGGCGTTGCGGTCCCCGTGGCGCAGCAAACCCAACAAGCCCCTGCGTGTCAGGGATGCCGCAAGCTCGGACACGAGCCGGCGACCAGGCACACTGTCATCTGCGCTGTCATCCGGCGTGCCGAACCTGACGCCGGCGTCCCGCAGCACTGCGGCATTGAGCCAGCCGGGCGTATCCGACATGCCGTTCATCCGTCGCAGCCATTGCCGCACGGGTCCCCGTGTGAATTGGTTTGCGACGCGTTTGAGCCCTTCGACGCGGCTTCTGTCCGGCCATTGCGCCCAATGCGCCAGAAAGCGCCATGCGTCCCGATACTGGCCATTGTCGACCAGGCTCCGGACGCGCTGGCCCGGGTAGCCGTTGTACCCTGCTGCCGCTTCGTCCACGCCCTGACCATCCAACGTGACCGTGATACCGTGCTCGCGCGCCGCCCGATAGACCGCGTACTGGGCATAGATGCTGGTGCTGCCAAACGGCTCCCCCTGCGCTGCCAGCAGCGCGTCCAGGTCGGCGACCAGATCCTGGGGGCCGAGCACGATCTTGTGCGCGTCGGCTCCCACGTGCTGGTTGACCAGGTCCACCCAGGGCTCCTCGGATACCGACGACCCACTGGCAATGTAGCTGAATGTGTGAATCGGCATGTCGGGCTCGACGACCCGCATGGCGCACACAATAGCCGACGAATCGATGCCGCCCGACAAGGCCGCTCCAAGCGGAACATCGCTGCGCAGATGCAAGCGGATGTTGGTCAGGAACTTCTCCCGCAGTTCGACGGCGGCATCGGCAAATCCGAGTGTGTACGTGGACTGCACCTGGGGGCGCCACCATGGGCGCGGGCCATCGATATGACCATCTTGCAGGCTGACGGTCATCAACTGCCCAGGCATCAGATGCTTGTGGTCGCGCACGAAGCTATGGGGCCCACTGTCATAGTCGCCATGGACCAGGTAGTCGTAGCCACGCTGCCAGTCCGCCTGCGGCTTGTCGCCCGTCAATGCGCAAAGCGCCGGCAATTCCGACGCAAACGCAAAGCGCCGCGCGCCAGCCACGTAAAAAAACGGCTTGATGCCAAAAGCATCCCGTACGCACACCAACTGACCCCGCTGCCGGTCGAGCATGACGAACGCGAACATGCCAACCAGGCGTTTCAGGCAGGCTTCGCCCCATACCTGCCAGGCCACGAGGAGGACTTCGGTATCGGATGCCGAGCGAAAGACACTCCCGGTCGCCTGCAACTCCCTGCGCAGTTCCCGGTAGTTGTAGATTTCACCGTTGAACACCAGCGAGAACGATCCATCGCTCGAATGCATCGGCTGGTGACCGCCCTGGGACAGGTCGATGATCGACAACCGGGTCTGACCCAGCAACACGACACCAGGGCCGACTGCAACGTATTCGGAGCCCTGGTCGTTGGGTCCTCGATGGCGCATAAAGCCCAGCGCGCTGGCCACACGCGTCTCGCTGACTGCTGCCGCATCGCAATACCAAGCGCCCAGGATGCCGCACATAGGTCTCAGGCGCGACGCCGCGCCAGGGCCGCGTCGTAATCTCGCTTCATGTCGGCGGCGATCACCATCGGGTCATGCCATCGCTCGACAAACGCGCGGCTGCGCTTGCCAAGAGCGACCAATTCGGTACGCGGCGTCTCCAGCACCTGCTGCAACGCCCGTTGCACCGAATCCGGTGTGATGCGTATGAAAGGCAATTGGTCGCGCATGCCGGCGGGAAGAAAATGCAGGTCGTCGTCGCGCAGATAGACCATGACCGGTTTTCCCAACGCCATCAGTTCGACCGCCAGACCACCGTACCAGCCGGCATACAACTGGTCGATCAACACGTCTGCCGACGCGTAGACGCTACGCGCCTGCGCGTGGCTCAAGCCTTCCACCAGAACAAGCTCGAACTCGAAACCCTGACTCTTGAGCGCCGCGCACGCCGCCACAATCGCATCGGTGCCCTTGACCTTGCGATGGCTCGGCGCGTGCACGATGCGCAGCGGGCGCGGCTGATCTTGCTCGTAGCGTGGCATCCAGTCCGACAGGAAAAACAGTGAGTAGGGCACAAACCTGGCCCGTGCCGGCAGCACGTGCAGCAAATCCGGATTCACGGCATAGATTTCGCTGGCGATGGTCGCCAGGCGAGCAATGCTGCGCCGCTTGAACGCGTCCGATGCGTCGTCGTAATAGCCGGGCTCGACCTGCGCCGCGATGCTGATGGCGAAATGCTCCAGGCAGTAGTCGCCCTGCCGGGCGTCGTCACCTTGATAAGTGATGAAAACCACCTTGCGGAGCAACGACACCCACCACAATTCGAACCTCTGCAGCTGGCGCAGATAGGCAGCATAGACGTAGCGAACCAGCGCCGCGGCGCTGCGCTCACGCTGCGCGGGAAATGCCAAGCCATAGGCGCTGGCAATCGTCGTTCCCGCGTTGTAGTGGATGACGCCGAAACGCGGCAAATAGAAAAACAGCGCCCACAAGCGCTTGAGCTCCCGGACCAGAAAACTCCCGCCCGGATGGTGCAACACGATGTCGGCCTCATAGGACAGGTAGTTCTGCGACACCACCAGGGACGTGCTGTCAACGCCGAGCGCCTTGAGGGCCCTGCTCAAGGCCAGTGGGTTTCCGCCCACCGAACTGGGCGCATGAAGCACCCGTAGTCGCGCAGCCGTCATGTCGCTCGCCCCAGGCGCAGGCGAACGCGCAGCAGCAGGGCCGACCACTCGTCGGTCCGCACGAACCTCAGGCCGTAAAGGCCCAGGACCAAGGCGACGAAAAGGGCCGACTTGACCAGCACCGCCGGCCACGGAGAGAGACGCAGCTGTTCACCGATGGCTACCACCATGACATACAGGGCAACGCCAATTGACAGCGTTCGCCACTCGAACGGTATTCGGTAATGGGCCTGGCTGAAGTTTGCCCAGACGCCGAAAAACAGGACCGACGCTGCAAGATTGCCCAGGGCCGCGCCGACAAAGCCCAAGCGAGGAATCAACCATAGACAGACGAGGATGTTGGCGAGCGCCGCGGCGGCCTGCACCCCTAGTTGCAGCCAGGTCTTCTTGGCCAGGAACATGCCCGGGAAGAAAATGTACAGCTGCATCATCACGCACGCAGGCGCCAGCACCATCACGATGGTGCTGGCCTGATAAAACGATGAATCGACCAAGACACGCAGTATTTCGCGGGCGAACAGACCAAGGAAACCGCACAGCAGTATCGAGACTCCGACAAACCAACGGAACAAGCGGGCGATGTCGGCGGGTGTCCGGTTGGCGGCATGGTGGGTGTAGATCAGTGGAATCAGCGCACCCTGGATGCCGATCAGTCCGAGCAGGCTGATACTGGCCACGCGGTACCCGAGCGCAAACAGCCCCAGCTCATGCAATCCCGCATACGATGTCAGCAGGGCCCGGTCCACGTAGAGCGTGACCAAGGCGCTCAGGCTGGCGGGTACCAGCGGCAGCGAATAATGAAGCATCGAGCGCAGCTTGGATGCGTCCCAGCGACCCTTGAGGCTCCTGCCGACGAACAGGCGTGCCAGCAGGATGGCACCGGCCGCACCTGCGACCATGCCCAGCAACAGGCCGGGCAGGCCAAAATACCAGCCAAGAACCGCCGCCAGCGCTCCGCCGCCAAAGGCATTGAGGATGGTGACGGTCGAATAGTTGCGTCCCTTGAGTTCCCAGCGCAGCTGATTCTGCAAAAACGCAAGCAGTCCGAACAGCACCACGTAGATCAGGCCCAGTCCCAGCACCGGGGCCGACACGTCGGGAACAGCCGGCAGACGCGTGCCGGCATACAGGCCGAGCGCGAGCAGCGCAAACAAGCCGTACATGGCCAAGGTGAACAGCCACGCCGTCGTGGCGTAGCGGCGCTTGTCCTGGGCGGAGTCGGCATCCGGGTACAGCCGGGCCAACCCCAGCGACACCTCCAGCGGAACCACGATCACCGCTATCGTCGCCGACGCCACCACCAGGTCGAACACCCCGTACGCGCTGGGCGACAGGATGCGCGAATACAGCGGCAACAACAGCAACCCGACCGCACGCGTTGCGACGCCTCCAACGCCGTAGACCAGGCTGTCCTTGAGCGCCAGCTTCAGCATCGCATGACCATGCTAGCGGTGCGGACCCAGTGCGACAAAGCAGCTGTTCGAGCCCGGCACCATCAGGAACTCCTCGACCGTCCCGTTGGCGGCCAGCAACTCGCGCAAGGGTTCGCGCAGAAAATAATGGAAATGGAACTTGTCGAGTCGCCCGCCGGTCGCCAACAGGGCTTCGCGCCGGCGCAGCTGCAACAGCAGTTTGGGCGCGCGCGAAGCGCAATACGCGATCAGGCCAAGGAAACGCAGGACTGCAGAAGACGTCATGTCGCAGATGCGCGCAAAGACCTTGGCGCCCACGATGGAGGCCACCGCCGGCGAGTCGTGCAGGCCTATCCACAACAGGATCCGGCCATTGCCTGCGAGCGCCCGGCCCAATTGCAATGCAGTCACGGCGCTTTCGAAATGATCCAGCGAGGTGGCGAATACGACGACATCGGCCGGTCGCGACAGGCCTTGCCTGGCCAGGTCCTCGAGCCGACCGCAGATGAACGGGTACTCGCGTACCAGGTTGAGCTGGATCGGATCGAGGCCGACATACTCGATCGCGTTGGCCAGATCACGCACATAGAGTGGGTGCTGACTGCCGATACCACAACCCACGTCCAACACCGTTCGGCCGCCAACGGCCAAGAGGTGCCGCGCAATGAAGCCGGAGAACAACGCCATGTGGGTCTTGACCATCTCCGGGTATTGCTCTGCCGCATGGTGTTCCATGTACTCGTCGATGGAAGCGTCGTTGACCTTGCGCCACGCATCGCCGGCGTCGACCGCGAGTTCCAGCGCCTGCCGGTTCGCCAGCAAATGATCGACGTCGACCGGCGGCGGCTGGGTCGAAGCACTGGCATCGGTTCTGTACGGGGTCGTCGTCATGCGTGCACCTGCGGTATGGGCGGGCCAGGCATCACTGCCCGGCAGGGGGGACACCCATCACCGCGCGCATTCCGACGTCGAAGCTGGTGAAGCGCGGCCGGCAGGCATGGGTCAGCCGGGTGATGTCGGCGACCAGATCGAACGTCCTGGCATGTTCGGCAAGCTCGAACACCGGGGCCTTGCCGACATGCTGCCCCAGCGCCAGCGCAATCTCGCGGATGCTCTTGGCCTGCGGGCCCGCGACATTGATCACGCCATCGGTGTCCGACGACACGAACTGGATGAACATCTCCACGATATCGTCGACAAAGCACATCGACACCCGCAACCCGCCATCGTCGTGCGCGTCCACCGGATGCGGTGCCAGCGTGATCGGACGCCCGACACGCACCGAATGGAGCAGGTTGGGTACGAGGCGATCGGTCTGATTCGGTCCGTAGACACCGAAGATGCGTGCGCACAGGACCGACATGTCGTTGCGAAACAGCGCCAGCGCTTCCTCGGCGTGGATCTTGCTCAGTGGATACCAGGCATCACGGTGCACCGCAGCTGTTTCGGCCAACGGTTCGAAACTGGGCGCATAGACATTGCCGGTGGATGCATAGATGAACTTCTTCGCGCCACTTGCCCTGGCCAGCGTCGCCGCCCGCAGTGCCGACACCACATTGACACCCCACACATGCTTCGCCTGCGCAGGCAATTGCCGAGTCCAAGGTGACTGTGACAGATACACGACACAGTCTGTCGCACCCGCAAGTCGGATGTCTTCACTCAGGACACCACTCGTTGGATCAAAAATACCATCGCTGCACGAGGAGAACGGCAGCACGTCCACGTGTCGGCGCAGCATTGCGGCAACCAGTCGCTGCCCAATATATCCACTCGCCCCGAAAATCGCGACCCTCATCTGATCATGTCCCTCACAAGAATATGCCGGGCCGCTCCCAAGTTGCCGCATCAATACGGGCGGGGCGACCGTGCTCACACCATCCTGATCCCACGCATGGTGATCCCGTAATGGTCAACGCAATGCTGCACGACACGCAGGTTCGCATCGGAAAACCAGGACTCGACCTCCGACAGCGTATGGCGCGTGCACAGCTGTGGGTGGTACCAGTCGTAGTTGATCGCCGCATTGGCCTGCGCATCGAGCTCGGGATTCCAGAAGCACTTGAGGAAGAAGTGGTACAGCAGCCGCTGCACGTCGTAGGTGCCGCCCTGGATTCCGAGGACGTCCACATCGGGCACCGTCACCTGGGTGTCCAGTGCCGACAAGGCACGCCCCAGTTCGGTCACCTGGCGCATGGCCACCATCGCCTCCTCGTAGGGCAGCTTCGACAGCCGCTCGCGCACATAGTCATCGGCGTATTCGCGGATCGGCGCCTTCACCTTGTATACATAGATTGCGATCTCCCCGCCCGGATCCAGCCGCTGGCACAGGTTCAGAAAGGCGGCCTTCGGGTCCGACGTATGGTGCAGCACTTCCTGGCAATAGATGAAGTCAAAGGTCCCCAGCGACGACAGATCACCCAACAAGTCGCCTTGATGCACTGAAACACGTGGGTAGTCCGTCAGGTTTTGCCGCGCCACATGCGCGGCCGTCAGGTCGATCCCCACCAGTTCGGCCGATTGCGGGGCGAATTGGTGCAGCAATGCGGTGACCCTGCCGTTGCCACAACCAGCGTCGAGAATGCGCCGCTTCGGCACCAGGAAATCCAGCAGGTCCTGCCCTGCGGAAAAACCGTTACGGTTGAGGATCCAGGTCTGGATGTCCGCCCCTTCGCGCAAGGTTTCGTCGAAGGCCAATCTCCGGTTTTGCTGCCACTTGTCCTGAAAGCTTGTAAATGTCTGACTCGACGCGCTCATTGACTTCAATTTCCTGCAATCATAGTAAAGGTTCCATCGGCACGCGACCGACCAGGCACCAGACCATGATGATCGGGGAAACCTGGCTGTGCGCTCTGCCCGATTGGACATCAGAACTCAAACCTCTCCAGCATCTGCTCCAGGCTCAATAGCGACCAGATCAGCAGCCGGCGGTTCTCGCGTCCGGCCAGGTGATCGTTTACCAGCGCATGCACCGCCTGGCGGTCCAGGTACTCGAAAACCCGCGGACTGCCCCGGTACAGCTTGCTGCGTACATAGTCGATGCTCTCGCCCTTGAACCAGCTCGCGTCCGGCGCCGAGAACCCCTGCTTTTCGGCATCGGTGATTTTCTTCGGAATATGCCGCTCCATCGCCTTGCGCAGAATCAGCTTGCCGTCCCTGGTCTTCTGGAAGTACCGGGCCGTCTTGGACCCTGGTTCATTCTCGTTCAGGCGCACCACCTCGCCCAGGTTGCCCAGCTTCAGCCGCGCGGGCAGCTTCATGGCGAAGTCGACCAGGTCGTTGTCGAGAAACGGCACCCGCGTCTCCAGCGAATGCGCCATGCTCAACTTGTCCTCGACCACCAGCAGCCCGTGCAGGAAGGTCTTGGCCTCGAAATAGAGCGAATGGTTGATGTAGTCCTCGGGCCGCGTCAGCGAAGCGCTATGGCTGGCAAAGACACTTTGAAAAATGTCCTTGGTATCGATGTGCGACACGTCTTTCCAGACCGGACCCAGCACACCGGGCATCAGTTGGTTGGGAATCAGCCGCTGCCAGAATCCATAGTACTTGTCGACATACGACTCGAATGAGTCATTGACCACCGCCCGGTAATAGCGCCAGGGATAGCCGCCAAACAGCTCGTCGCCACCGGTGCCCGACAGCACGACCTTGACGAATTTGCTGGCCAGCTGGGCGGCATAGAAATTGGGGTAGCTCTGCCCCACGCGAGGCTCTTCCATGTGCCAGGCCAGCCGTGGCATCACACGCTCCATGTCGCCGGCCTTGAGCACCATCTCGTAGTGTTCGGTCTTGAACACATACGACATGTATTCGGCCGTGGCCCGCTCGTCGAAGCCCAGTTCGACACCAGAGGCCGAATTCAGGTCGAAACCACAGGTAAATGACTTGATATAGGGCAATTCCTTGGCCGCAATAGCCGTCACGGATCCACTGTCCATCCCGCCACTGAGGTAGGCGCCAACGTCGACGTCGCTGACGAGCTGGCGCGACACGGCCTGCTGGAACAGACGGTCCAGTTCCTCCACCAGCGCGGCCTCATCTGCCACGCCCTCGGGTTCGGTGAAGTTGTAGTCCCAGTAACGCTCCAATTTGACGTGGTCGCTGGTGACAACGGCAAATGATCCGGCTGGCAGCAGGTGCACGTCGGCAAACAGCGTCTGGTCGGTGAAAAAATTCTGGAACGTCAGGTACTCCTGCAGACCAGCGCGGTTCATCCTGGCGGACAACTCCCCGCTTGCCAACAGTGCCTTGACCTCGGAGCCGAACACAAGGCTGTTGCCGACGTTGGCGTAGTACAGCGGCTTGACGCCGAACCGGTCGCGCGCCAGCAGCAGACTGCGCTCACGCTTGTCCCACAGGGCAAAGGCGAACATGCCATTGAACTTTTGCAACGCCCGCGTGCCCCATTCGGCGAGCGCCTTGAGAACCACCTCGGAATCGGTGCGCGAGTGGAACCGGTAGCCCTTGGCCTCCAGTTCGACCCGCAGCTCGTTGAAGTTGTAAACCTCGCCGTTGTAGGTCAGGACATAGCGACCGTCGTCCGATGCCATCGGTTGGTGGCCCGCCGGCGTCAAATCGATAACGGCAAGCCGCCGGTGACCGAGTGCCAGCGCCCCTTCGACAAAACTACCGTCCCCGTCAGGCCCCCGATGCGCGATGGCATCTGTCATGCGCTTGAGCGCTATGGCGGAAGCCGGGCGACCGTCTCGATGCAGTATCCCCGCAATGCCACACATGCGATCGACCCGTGATCAGAGGCCAACTGCCCTGCGCCGGGAATCGACTTCGGCCTTGTGCAAGGCGCGCCAGGCGATCAGGCGCTGCAGGCCCTCGTCCAGATCGATGCCGGCGTCGAACATAATTTCCTCGGACGCCCGCTTGGCACTGCCAATGCGGTTGCGCACCAGCGTGGCCTGGCTGCGCGGCGCAAACTTGATCGGCAGCTTGCAACCGGTGATGCGCACCAGCTTCTCGGCCAGCTCCTTCAGTGACGTGCGCTTGCCGGTGCCGACGTTGTAGAACCGATCCGTCGTCTCGGCCTTCATGGCGCAGACGTTGGCCACGGCGCAGTCCTCCACCGCCACGAAATCGAAGGCTTCGCTGCCATCGCCCAGGATGGTCGGGCCTTCGCCGCGATCGATCGCGTCGAGCATCTTCATGATGACCGCGATGTAGGCACCGTGGTAGTCCTGGCGCGGACCATACACATTCATGTACCGCAACCCGACATAGTTCAGCCCGTAGCGATGGTGCAAGGCGCGCGCCATGGCTTCACCGCAGATCTTCGTCGCGCCATAGAAGTTCTTGTTGTGAAAGGGATGGTCCTCGGTCATCGGCTCTTCGACCGCATCGCCATAGACGGACGCGGACGACGAATAGACCAGGCGCTTGACCTTCTTCTTGATGCAGGCCTCGAGCACGTTGAACGTTCCGCGCACATTCACGTCAAACGCCGAGCGCGGGTACTCATGGCATTGCAAAAGCCACAATGCGGCCAGATGGAACACCCCGTCGGCGCCTTCGAGGGCCGACTCCAGAATGTCGGTCTGCAGGATCTCGCCGCCGACATCGTAGATCCTGACGCGGGGGTCCTTCAGCGCCTGGGCCAGGTTCTCTTCGCGTCCGCGCACGAAATTGTCATAGATGACAACCTCCTTGACGTCCTCCCGGATCAGCGCGTCCACCGTGTGAGAGCCGATCAGCCCCGAACCGCCAATCACGACCAGTTTCTTCCCTTGGATATCCATAATGCGTTTCTGTAGTTGGAATTCAGTCAAATATCCCGCTGCCGAGCGTACATTTCTCGCGATCGTGCATACACAAAGCGGCGTCGCCGGGCGGAAATTTTACGCGTTCACCAGCCGGACTAGTCGCAGCATGCGCCTCAACCAGGCCGCGTTTCCTGATGCGCCGCCACACTAGCGCCCAGCAGCCACAACAAGGTCATGCCCAGTGCCGCGTCTCGCAGCGGCGCATTGACCATGGCCGAGGCGGCGACGGCAGCGGCCATCATGACCGTGATATTGCCGGCCGTGTTGCGCTGGCGCCAGCCCAGGCGCACGATGCGCGCGAACAGCCATACGACGATCAAAATGCCCGGGACGCCGGTTTCCATCCCGGCAAGCAGGAAGTCGTTATGCGGATTGTTGATCTCGGCGAAGCGGGATGACTCTTCAATGGACAGCTTCTGATCCAACGTTCCCCAGACCGAATTCCAGTGCGGCGACCAACTGCCCACGCCTTGTCCGAACACGGGTCGCTCGACCATCCCGTCAAAAGCTTCCTGGTACATGCGCCATCGGACACCGATGCTGGAGTTGTATCTCGACTGCGCAGTCACGTTATGCAGGTTGCTGGTCACTTCCGCAAATCGGCGTTCCATTGTGGGCGATACCTGCCAGGCGATAGTAACCAGAAGCAGAACGACCACCAATCCCGACAACGACGCGCGAAAGGAACGGAACCTGTGCAGGATGATCACGATCGGTGTTAGCGCCAGCAGCGCCTGCGCGTTTCGGGACACGGCATGCAGCACCACGGTCGTGCCCAAAGCGAATACGGCTATCAGCGTCAACAGACGCTCGGATACCGAAGCGCCGGCACGCAGGAACAGACATACCAGCACGCCCGAAGCAACGGCCAGCGTCACCATGTTGCCGCTGCTGAAATTGTTGCGCGGTTGAATCAGGCTTTTCCAGATCGCCCATTCCGGCAGGCCCCATACTTGATGCACGGCAATGATGGCGGACGCGAATACTGCTCCAACAAGCAACCCCACGATTGCCAGCCAGGCCTCATTGCGAGAGAGCATCAACGCCAACGCCAGCACTGTTGCGACCCGCACCACATGGAACAGGCGTGTTGGCAAGTCGGGAAACATACCGCCCACGGCCGCGGCGAGCAAGGTCCAGGCCAGCATTAGCAGCAGCGGCGCCAGCAAAGGATGGTTCTGCAGTTGGCGCAAACGGGAGGACCGGTCGGGCGATAACAACAAGGCCAACACCATCAATAGCAGATGTAGATACATCAGCCCGACAGGGAAGAACGCGCAAAACCCCCAACTGAAAGCAACGAACCGGACCGTGCGACTTCTGTAACCGTCCGCCGGAAGTTCACCAGCTGCTGCAGCGGCTTGAGATTCAACAATGTTCGACAAACTGATCCTCCTATCGATCTTTCCCAAAAATCATGACAAAGCAGATACGGCTGGCACAGCGTGGGATCAGGTCGGCGACCTGCCTGGCGTGCGGTGCACCAGAGACCTGGGCTGCAAAGGGGGCCGGCCGGGTGTCGCGGCGAGGTAAGGGAGGAGCCCGCAGGGCGGGTCAATCACCATCAATGCCAGGGACGAAACCCTTGGGCTGATAACCGAAATCGACTTGCGCCGGTTCATTGTCGGCCACCAGGTCACGGTACATCCGGTCTACCATTTCCATCCGCACAAAACTGGCACCCGGCAACCCCCGGGCCACTCTGATCAGCAAGCGATACACAGTCAGCGGCAGCGGCAGCAGTATCGGCCGTCGGCTTGCCGCACGAGCCACGCGACGAACCAGTTCTGGAAACGGGAGAACCTCGCCGCCACCCAGGTTGTAGGCCCGGCCGTAGGTGCGCTCGTTGCCAAGTACCGTCAGGCAGGCCTGCGCGAGGTCATCTACATGCACCGGCTGTCGCAGCCCGGCGGCGCCATACGGCAAGGGAAAGAAGCCGAAGCGCTCGACCATGGCGCGCACAAAAGCAACACTTTGATCCTGGCCGGCACCGTAGATCATGGTCGGGCGGAACAACGTCCATTCGACCCCATCCGCGCGGGCTCGACTCGCCAATAGTTGTTCCGCCTGCGCCTGTTCCCGGACGAATTCCTGCTCCAGAGCCGACGGCGAAGATACCTTGGAGAACCTGCCGGTCGATCCGAAGGCGATCACCCTGCGAACGCCGAGCCGACGCGCCATATCGAGCACCGAGCCAATGGCAGGCAATGGTGCGAGCGAAATCAGCACATTTGCCGAGTCGATGGCGGGCTCGAACACGCCGCCAACCGGATCGAAGGCGTGGACCGGGTCGGGACCCTGCGGCCCGGCAGTGCGCCCGATGCGGTAAACCTTCACGCCGCTGGCGAGCAAGCGCGGAACCAGCGCGCCGCCGATCTGGCTGGTCGCGCCAATCACCCCCACACGCAATCCACGGATCGCTTCCATCGCCATGCTCACCGCGAGGCCGATCGCCCGGCCTGGTCACGCTGCACGACGTCGCATAGCAATGTCTCCATCTGGGCGCGCATCTTCGCCGCAGAGAAGCGCGCCTGGACGAAAGCGAGGCCATCGGCACCCATCGCCGCCGCCTGCGCAGGATCGTTGAGCAGCTTCAGAATGCCGGCGGCGAGTTGCGCGTCATCGTTCGGTTCGAACGCAATTCCTGCACCGGCCTGGTTCACGATGTCGCGCGCTTCGCCGCGGATGCCGCAAAGCACCGCCTTGCCGCAGGCCATGTAATCGATCAGCTTGGTCGGGATCGCACCATCGAACAGCGGAATGTCCTGCAAGGTGACCAGGCACAGGTCTGCCGCATTGATGTACATCCGCGCGTCGTGCTTGGGTACCGCTGGCAGCACCTGCACATTGGACAAGCCATCGCGTGCCACCTGAAGCACGGTTGCGCCGCGCATCATGCCATCGCCCACCAACACGAGGAGCACATCCTTGTGATCATGCAGGCGCTGCGCCACCCGCAGAATGACCGGAATATTGTTGGCCTCACCGATCGCGCCAAAATACATGACGATCTTGCGGCCCTGCCAAGCAAGTTTGTCGCGCACAAAGGCGGCACCAGGCCGATCGGGATAGAGCCGGTCGAAATCGGCACCGCAGGTGATAAGCGAGACCTTGTGTTGCGGCCAGCCCCTGGCGCAGATATCGCTGCGAATGCCCTCGGTCAACGCGACGACCTGGCTGGCTTGGTCATACAAAGTCTTTTCCATCCAGGCCATGATGCCGATCAATTGCCGATTCTTCAGGATGCCCATCTGCACGGCCGATGCGGGCCACAGATCACGGACCTCCATGACAAACGGAATGCCGCGCAGCTTGCAGATCAGCCAGGCCGGGAACATCGGGAAGATCGGTGGCGACGACGCCAGCACGACGTCCGGTTTCTCAATGCCTATCAGGCCTATCGGGCAGGTCAAAGAAAACGATATGAAGCTCAACAGCCGGCCCAGGTAGCTACGATGCAGCTCCGAGTAGGTATAGGTCCGCACTACCCGCACCGGACCATCGCGTTCGCGACGGATGATGCGCCGGTACCAGGGAAGGGTCGGCATGTCACGCTGCATGTAACCGGTTTCACCGGAAACCACGGTAACCGAGTGGCCCTGCTGCGCCAGGAACTGGGTCAGCTCATACACCAGCGAATGCCCGGGCGAACCATGTCCCTGGTAATACTGGTAAACCACGACGACCTTCATGCCAGCGTCCGGTAAATCTGCAGCAGCTTCTTCTGCTCGACCTCCCAGCAGATTTGCTGGCGCACCACGAGCAGCCTGCGCCGCCAGGCGTCCAAGCGGGTCTTGTCGGCGAACATGGCATCAATCAAGCTTGCAATCTTTGCGGGGCTGTCCATCTCGCCTACAAGGCCGATTTGCTCGCCAGCGACAAAACGCCGCAGCTCGGGCAGGTCGTTGGCCAGCAGCGGAACCCCTGCGGCGATGAACTCGAACAGCTTGTTCGGGGTACACAAATAATTGTTCAGGCAGATGGCCTGGTACGGGATAACGCCGGCGTCGGCGGCCATGGTCAGGGTGGGCAATGCATGTTGTGGCACACCTGGGTGGAAATGTACCCGACCCGCCACCGCCAGCGCGCCGGCCCTGGTTTGCAACTTCTTCAACAACAAACCGTCACCCAACACGACCAATACCACCCGAGCATCCTTTACCAGCGCCATCGCCTCCACCAGTGCTTCCAGATTGCGGCCGCCAGACAGTCCTCCTTGCAGTAGCAGCACCTGGCTCCCGGGCGCCAGACGGAAGCGCTGGTGGAAATAGTCCGTCTTGACCACATCCCCCGCGGCCCGGTCGGCATTCAGGATGACATGCACCTTGTCGATGCCGTACCGCTTCTGCAGTTCGCTGGCGATCGACTGGTTCACCGTGATCACCGCGTCGCAGGCGCCGATATGACGTGCTTCGATGCGGGCCCAACTGCGCCTTTCACGCTCGGAAAACTCCTGCTCAGAGTACAACTCGTGGCTGTCGTAAACGAGTCGGGCGCCCGTTGCGGCTGCCAACTGGCGTGCCAGCGGCAGCATCGGCAGATCGTTGGCCACAACGATCTTCGGGCGGTAGGGCAACACGGTCGCCAGGAACAGTCGCGCGTAAAAGGTCTCCTGGTCCACGACGTATCGCCATGCCAACTGCTTCAACCACCGCATCAAAGTGCCATTCATGGGCAGATGCGCTCGTACCCATTTATAGATACCCAGTACGCGGCTTTCGCGCGCCGCAACACCCGATTCCGATCCGATCCGCAGTACCCGTGAATCCTCCTGGCCACTGCTGTCATGCGGCATTGCAACGATACGCACCGCCCAGCCGACCGACTCTAGCGCGTCTGCCTGCAAAAGGATGCGCCGGTCGATCTGGCGATCGGGAGTCAGCATGAGGATGTCCGGCTGCAGGTCCTGCTTGTCCGGGCTATGTCCCACAATCACCTGCGTCCCATCGCGCGAGTGCCGCCACGCCAAGAAGACGCGTATGTCGCGGGCAGTTCCGACAAGGATATTTCCATACGCGCAGCGACCACCATCACGGGCCGGTCAGTCTACAAACTGCCTATGCCACAACTCCAGACTGAGCAATGCCCACAGATTGCGACCGTATGCGCTTTGCGAATCCAGCAGCGCATCGATAGAGAGTCCGTTCGCCAGATACGGCCGAGTGCGCGCGCGCTGGGAGCCGAGAATGTCGCCGATGTAATCGCGGGCAGCTCCGCCTTGCTTGAGCCAAAGGTTCAAAGGTACCGGAAAGCCCATCTTGTCCTTGCGCTGCCTGATCGCGTCAGGAAGTCGATTCGCAAATGCCAACTTGAGCAGGCGCTTGAGTTCCCCACTGTGGAATTTGATGTCGGCGGGAATGGTGGCGGCGAATTCGACCAGTGGATGGTCGAGAAACGGCACCCTGGCCTCGACGCCGTGCGCCATGCTCATGCGGTCTTCGACCTGTAACAATGCCGGCAGCAAGGTCTTGAAGTCGAAGTGCGTCATTGAGTCGAAATACGATTCGGGCCCCACGTTGCTGCCCCAGAAAATGCTCTTGAACTCGGCCAGTGTCGCTCTCTGGTCGATCGCCTCCGGCGCCAGTATGTCGCCAAAGGTATTGGCGCGATTCACCAGCCGCCAATAGCGTTCGTCGCGCTCGCCGAACAGACCGTTGGCCCAGAACTCACGCAGCAGCGGCTTGTACTGCCGCAGCGTCGCCAGATTAGGGATGATGGATTCGTACGTGACCACGAAATTGCCGTTGTGCAAAGTACCGTCGATCGCACCTTTGATGCACTGCTCGAAGTACGCCACCAGATACCGCGCATATCCCCCGAAAATTTCGTCTCCGCCCTGGCCACCGAGCACCACCTTGATATGCCGGCCCACCTGCCTGGACACCATGTACTGCGGAAACGACCCAGGGCCAGCCGTGGGTTGATCCAGATGCCATATGACCTTGGCAATATGATCGACGAAGTCCTGCTCGCCGATATCGGTGACATGCAATCGCATGTCACGCTCATCGGTCAACGCCCTGGCGTAGTGCGACTCGTCGTAGTTTGCTCCGTCCTGGAAGCGACCATTGAAGGCCTGGAACGCGCCTGACGGCCGGACGTCGCGCGCCAGCGCAGCCATCAATGACGAGTCCAACCCCCCACTCAGGTAGCTGCCTACTTCCACGTCGGCCCGCATGTGGACCCGTACCGAGTCGGCCAGCAGATCGCGCAGGCGCTCGGTGAACCAGTGTACGGTGTGATCGTGGTCGAGATCGTAGTGCACCTCCCAATAACGCCTCAGCACCGGGGCCTGCCCAGGCGAAAGCAGCAAATGGTGGGCGGCAGGCATCTGCCATATGCCATCGATCAGTGTTTTGTCACCCAGACAGAACTGGAATGTGAAATAGTCTGACAGGGCCAACGCATTGACCTGGCGCCGATCGAGCAAGGGCGTCAACGCCTTTACCTCGGACGCGAAGTAAAAGCCCGCCGTGGTCCGGACCCAATACAGGGGCTTGATGCCAAACCGGTCGCGCGCCAGAAACAGGGTCCTGTCTACCGCGTCCCAGATGGCGATGGCAAACATCCCGCGCAAGCGGCTGATACTGGCCGGACCCCATCGCTGGAATGCGCGCAACACAACTTCCGTATCGGATGCGGTGCGAAAATCTGCGCCCCCCAGTTCGGCTCTCAACTCGATGTAGTTGTAGATTTCACCGTTGTAGACGATGGTGTACCGGCCATCTTCGCTGAACATCGGCTGTGCGCCAGTCTCGAGGTCGATCACCGACAGGCGAACGTGCCCCAGGCCGATCTGGCCATCCTGCGACACCCATTTCCCGTCTCCGTCCGGCCCACGATGGCGGATCCGCTCCATGCCGGCGTCCACTTCGGCCAACGACAACCCGGTCGAACGGGCACCAAGGGCCACCAGCCCAAATATTCCACACACTTGTTGTTACTCCCGTAGCACGATGGCGGGTTGTCTGAACGTTGACGCGTCCGCATTGATCGCTTCTGCGTCTGCGGCACCCACGTCATCCCAGTCCTCGATGGGGCTGGATCGCTTTCCCGGCAGCCGAAACTATAGCGCGTCGTTATCCCTTCGATCGCCCGCAAGGGGCTCATCTGCATCAATGCCCCACGGGCGCAGCGTCGCGTAAACCGCCAGCAACTTGGCCTCCTCCACCGTCCAGTTCAATTCCTGCTTGGCCGCGCGAGCACCCTGCCGCAGTCCGTCCAGCAATTCTGGATCAGACATCACCCGGTTGATTTCGGTCGCGAATGTCCGCGGATCCTGCAGATCGGCAGTGACGCCATTGCGGTAACGATCGATGATTTCATGCAAGTACGGCAGGTCGTTGCAGATAAACGGAAGCTCAGCGATGGCAAACTCAAACAGCTTGTTGGGACTGCAGAAGTAATTGTTCTCGTCGACACCAAAATAGGGGATGACTCCCAGGTCGGCATCACAGGTCACCGGATGCAGCTTGTCGGAATCCACGCCGCCATAGAAATACACACGATCATCAAGCCCGTTGTGCCTGACGATCTGGCGCAGCGTCTCCTCGTAGGCGCCGTAACCCACAACGACCAGCACCGTGCCCGGGGTGAAATCGCGCGCGGCCAGCACCAGCTTGTCGATTCCGCGGTTGTCGGAGATCCAGCCCTGGTACAACACGATCCGGGTTGTCTGCGACAGGCCAAAACGATCACGAATCGGATGTTCACGGGTTCGCGGCAGCAGCGGCGCCGCATTGACGATCACATCGGGGATGCCGATGTCGTATTTTTCCGCCATCAAGCGTGCAATAAAGGGATTGACCGTGATTACCCGGTCCGCATGCCGTATCCACCTGCGCTCGCGCCGCCGATAGCGCCGTTGGGTGGCGGGAGGCAATTGCGTTTGCGCATAGTACAGCTCATGCGCGTCATACACCAGCGGCACCTTGCGCATGCGAGCCAGTTCGACACCGGCACGCAACATCGGGTAATCGTGCACATGCACGATATCGACCGGGTATTCGAGCAGCCGATCGAGCACAAAGCGGTCGAAACTGGAAAAATCCAGCCCAACGGCAATGGCGCGAAAAACCCGCCATGCCAGCGCGTTCAGCCGTGTGCCGGAACGCAGGCGCATCCGCCTGGCCCAAGGCGCAAAACGCGGGTCGCCCCAGTCATAGACAAAGCGCTCGATGCGTACGCCGTCCCGGGTATACGACTTGCGCTCTGCGCATTCGAAGCCCGCCAGCAGGGTGACCGAATGGCCCTCTTTCACCAGCGTCGCTGCCTCCTGCAGAATGCGCCGATCGATCATCAGATGATCCGCCGTCACCATCAATATGCGCATCAGATCTCGCTCACTTCTTTACCAAGCTCATGCGCCGCAGTAGCAAGCGATTTTGTCCCGCGGACGCCCGATAATCGACCGCGATGAATCGGGCTACCGGTTCCTCCGGCACTGCGATGCGCCACAGCGTCGAACCAGTCCGGCTTGCGACCGCGCCCGGGTTGGCCGGGCTGTAGTCGAATATCGGCGTCCATTGCCGGCCATCGGCGGAAATGCGAACCCCGAAATCCGTCCAGACCTCGCTGGCCGCGTATTCCTGCAACTCGATCCAGCGAAACCGCTGGGAGCCGACAACCTCCAGTTCAACGCTGCGCGGCCCGGTTGAACACGCTGCCGCATAGGCACCGGGCGAATCCGTTGCCAGTGCCACATCGAAGGTATAGCGGCCGGCTCCATCCGCCGGGCAAAATCCCTCGGCACGGCGCACCAGCACATCGGCTGACGCCAACGCAGGTTGCCATACGATCGTCGCCACCGACAACGCGATTGCCACAAAAACGCTGCCGGCAATGGCAAGCGTCCGGATGCCCGGGAACACCGACCCGGGACCCGGTAGCCCAGGGCTGGTTGGCGGCTTGCCTGATCCGAGAACACACATGATCCACAACCCCATGATCGGCAGCAGATGGGTGAAAATACGATTCGCCGAGTCGCCCCAGCCGAGTCGGTATGGAACCCGCATGATGCCCAGCAGGATGACCAGGCTCGAGAAGGCAACGATGAACGCAACAAACACGCGCATCGATCGTCCGGCGTCCAGCGCAATCAACAGCGGCAGCACCAAAGCGACTATCCACCAGGCGCCCGCCCAGCGGCCGGTGAAAAAGAGATTGCTTTCGATTGCGCGCATGTTCTCCAGCGTGTGCTCCGGCTTCCAAGCATAGCCCAGCGCGACCGCGGCCAGTGCCACCACCATGATGATCGCGGGCGACCATTGGCGCAGCCCAATGATGATCGGGTTGGCCGGACTGGCGATCAGCGCTGCCGCGGCCACCAACACAGCGGCAAGCACACCGACCCGCGCCGGGTTCATGATGTCTGAGCCGGTTCCGATCAGCAGCGACAACGTGACGCACCAGACAACGGCCACCGCGACATAGGCCATCGTCAGCGCGCGAAATCGCAGCCACAGCGCTTCGCCCTCGAACCAGGACGCGACCAGCACCAGCGCCAGCGCCGCGAACAGCGGCGCCTCGGTGCGCGCCAGTGTGAATCCGAGCAAGCCCAGAAATGCCAGTTGCAGCCACGCAGGCTGCTGCTGCCGCGCCGCCATCACCGCGGCGGCCATGAAGATCAGCAGGAATACCGCCGACACCAGGCTATTGTGAATGTAGGCGCTCTGAAAGATCGACAAATAAGGCGTCGCAACCAGGGCCACCGATGCCACGGCCGCCCAGGCACGGCCCCGTTTCGACATCTGCCATGCGCTGGCGATCAGTGTGCCGATCATGGACAACCAGAGCAAAGGTTGCATGGCGGTCAGCACGTCAGCACCCACGAGAACGCCCGCGCTCTGGACCAGAGGCAGCAATACACCCCAGGAAGCCAACAGCGTGCCAGCTTCGTTCGCGAATCCTGTCTGCGCCAATGCGCGACCGATAACGACCTGCTCAATCGAATCGAAACTAACCTGTACCCAGCCCAGGCGAATGAACAAGAGACTCACCAGGGCTGTGACGAAGGCCAGCACCAAGCCGGTAACCAGTGTGTCCGCCACCTTGCGCAGCCATGCCGACCAGCAATAGTAGATGCTGAGCAGGCCGAGCAACCACAATGCATATTGGACCGCCACAGCGCCGAGCAGCAGAACGACAGCCAGGACCGTCCATTGAAGGACGCCCAGGGGTAGTGCAACTGCCACTCCGAACCAGAGATGTTGCCGTCCGAACAGGCGCGAAAAAAGACTGTGGCCCATGAATGCCAGCAAGGCGAAAAAGAAAGCTTCGTTCACGGCGCCGCCTCGCATCCCGGAGCGTCGGCCGCGCCGATGATCAACAGTATTCCGCTGATGGGGACGGCACATAACGTTGCTCCGGCACGCACCTGCAGGGCATCTATCCACAGCTGCCGATGGGCTCCGGGTACCGCAAAGCGAACAAACATGCGATCCGGGGCAAGTGGGGCAGGCAGCGCCACGACCTTGCCATGTGTTTGCACTTGCAACTGGGCAATTCCCTGGATCCTGCGGGTAGCAAGGCCAGCCGACCGGAGGTCGGTTTCATTGGCGACCAACAGTGCTCCGGCAGCATGGTTCCGTAACCAGATCAAGACGTCAGCTGCGGGATATTTGTCCGGCATGTGCGCCGCCAGTTCCGCCAATGTGGCCGCCGGGCGACCGCGTATCCGGTACGCCTCTGATCGATCGATCGCACCAAAAACAATCAGATTGAAAGCCCCCACGACGACAACTGCCAGCCATATGACCTGTATCGCAATACGTTTCAACGGGGCTTCGAATGGCGTGCCCATCGCCAGCCGAAGCGACACGACCAGCGTTGCCAAATTGATGCCGGCGACGATCGCCGACTTGTACGCAACATCATCCGGGGAACCCCAGCCCAGTGCGGCAATCCACAACGGTGACAAGGACGCGGCCAATGACATGCCTGCCGGGAACACGACCAGCACAACGGCAATCGCTCCCATCACCATCGTGATGCCGGGCATGGCGATCAAGGAACCCAGACGAGGTTTCCCGGTCGTCGGCTCCGGACTGTCGCACTTAACGGCGCCGTCACAAGTCGACTCCCAGCGTTCGCTTCACGGTAACCCGCAGCATGAGCGGGAAGGCCGCCAACATCACCGCAGTGCCGGCAGCGGCGCCAAGCATGCCGAACGCCGGGATCAACGCGACATTCAGCGCCAGATTCAATGCACACAGCGCCAGCATGAGCTGGGTGTGTCGGACTGGATGTCCCGCGAGTACAAGAACCATCCACATCGGCGCGTACATCGCACAGGCGGCCACGCCGCCGAGCAGAACCCACAGCGCATGAACTCCGCCTGCAAGTGCCAGGTCCAGCCCAAAATACGATATCGTCGGCACGAACGCAGCCGCAACAACTGCCACTGGAACCACTGTCAGGCCCAGGCTCCAACGACCCGCTTGCCTTCTCAATGATCTCAATCCCCCGCGCTCGTCGCCCACCAATAATCCCACCAGACGGCGACTGACGACAGTACGGATCACCACGCCAATCTGGAAGACCCCTTCGGCGATCAGCGCCACGAAACTGTACACACCGACCACTGCATCAGAAGCGAAGAAGGCCAGGACCAGGACGTCGATGCGGGTATTCAGATCGATAATCAGATTGCTGGGCATGGCTTTGAGCCCAAATACAAGGTGCCGCCCAAGCCACTCCCCGTGTCCACTGGACGGAAATCCATGCCAGATCGTTCGCAGGACGATGAGCCCCGCGATCACGGTGACGCCTTCGCCGAAGAGCAGTATCTGCCCCAATTGAGTGGGTGACGCGCCGCCCGATCCAACCAGCGCCATGACACCCGCCAGCCAGCAGACTGGCCTCATTGCCTGCAAGAACGCCAAGGCATGCAGACGATTGCAGGAATTGCAGATGGCCAACAGGACCTTGTTGACACCAAACAGGGCCACGGCCGGCGCAAGCCATTGAATCCCGCCGATCAAGGCCGGACTGTCAAACAACCTGGCAATTGGCCCTGCGCAAATCCATACCACTGTCGCGACAACTAAACCCATGCCAGCGACCGCCAGGATCGCAGCCCGTGCGCCGGTCATCCAGGCTGCCTTCCCGTCGAGTCCGCCGCTCAGATAATGCAGGCTCGAGAGGTGAATGCCAAATGCGGCCAACTGCGCCGCGACGACATGCAGCGCAAAAAGCTGGTTGAACTGACCGACAACGGTGACGTCGAACGCAACCGCCAAAATCGCATTGATGGCAATGCCGGCCGAAGCGAGAATGCCGAAACTGGCGGCATTGGAAGCCAGATGCCTCAGGTCCCCGGCACCACCGAAGTCTCGCGTCGAACCTTGCTGCAATTTCTCGAGCGCCATGCCGCGGCTTAGTTCTTCTTGAATAGCGCCAACACCCACAGGCTGGTCAATCGCGTCTGAAACAGATTGAAGAATCGTTCCACCACCATCAACGGAGCGGCGTAGTAGCGTACCCATTGGGCGGGCATGCGAAACGCCATCGCCGCGAAGACGAAAAGATAGGCGAAATTGCCGCCATACCTGCAACTGAGCGGCTTCAAGGCGTTGCCGTGCGTCCGCGCGATCCGGGCAAAATCGATTGCCGCCTCGTTTTCCTGGAAGAACTTCTTGTCCAGGCGATACCACAGTTGCCGCGCGCGATCAAACAAGGAACCGGCGGACGGCTCCCAAACAAGCAGATAACCACCGGGCTTAAGCACCCGCAGCATCTCCAGAATGCCCTGATTCACATTCGGATGCAGGTGGTGCAGCGAGTCGCATACTACGATGTCGAACGACTCGGTCGGCAAACCGGAATCCAGAATCGACGCGCATTGGACATCCGTGCCGGGGAAACGCTTCTTGTAATTGACGACCTGCTCCTCGGACAGGTCAACGCCAACGAAACTGCATCCGTGATCGGTCAGGGCCGCAGTGTTCTGGCCACCTCCGCACATCGCGTCGAGCACCCGAGTATTCTTGAGCGCAATACCCATCAAGGCCCTTTCATACAAGGCTTTTCTGTACGCGACGGCATGGGAACTCCCGTAGTGCCGATCGTATTCCGAAGAGATTCGGTTGTAGTAGTCCCTCTGCTTGAGCTCGTTCTTCGAAAGTTTGTTCATGGCCGGTGCACTGCCTGTTGGGCTGGAATGCGATTGATGGTCCTGATCGCCTCGAGTGCATCAAGTCCGATCGTGTCGAAATACCAGGCGATAGAGGCCACCCTGGGACGGTTGTCGCGGTAGATTCTGTCAATTGCCACGTCCCGCGAGATCAATCCCGCGCGGATCTGGTTGCTGCGGAAGGTGTCGTTCTCGGAGAAACCGGCAGCCTTCAGATAGATGTAATTGTAAAAGGCCGCCGTGCCGTCACCAATGCGCCAGGAAGACTCAGTGTCAGGAGACATTTCCCATTCATACTGACCCCGCAATACAGACTCCACCTCCTCTTCGAGCCACGGCAGATAGTCGAACATCGACGTGTAGTCCTTGGCGATCAGGTAATAGGAAAAATATGCGAAGGCAGAGTCCAGCAGCGACGCGTTGATGAATGCAGGGTTCTTCAGGAACTGGGTCGCGTAAAACCGACCCAGCCGCAGCTTGTTGACGAGTTTTGGATCATAGTGGCGCTCCTTGTGGTAGGACTCATCGATGCCGCAAAAACCGACCTTGAAATCGGTGCGTTCCAGCGGATTCATGCTGAACAAAATACTGCCGAGCTCCATCTCCCTCTTAAGCACATTGGCGTAATAGAAAAACTGCTTGTCCCCCGCCATGAACAACGGAATCGTGCCGAGATGGGGTTTTCGCAACCAGGCGGCTACATTCTTTTTGATGAAGTCCCGTTTTTGCCGGATGTCCGCCGATATCAGGATATGTTCAATGCCCAGTTCGCCGCACATGCGCGAGATGTTTCGCCGCGCAAGATCTGTGACCATGCCCCAGTCATAGGTGTAGGCAACCGGTTGAATGCCGAAATCCCGCACCAATCGGTGCAGGCCAAAGCAGCTGTCCCGTCCGCCGCTGAGCGGGAACAGGATCTCGGGACGCCCATCCTTGCGTCGCGACTTGTCAAGCACCTGCCGCAACTGCGCTTCGCCTTTGAGAAGCACGGGTTGATGGCTGTTGCAAAAGGAGCAGACGCCTGCGGCATCGAATCGAATCAACGGAAACGTGTCCGGCAATACACAGCGGGTGCAACGCTTCAGATTGCGAATCGCCTGCCAATCGATTTCTGTCAGGGCGTCAATCTCCGCCAGCCTGCCGGTGTTGATCCATTGCACACCTGGCTTGTCAGCCGTCGCGCCATCCGACACAGCCCGCGGTTCGGCCCTGCGCGCCAACTCCCGACCTTGCGGCGCGTCATAGTTCGTGTGGGTCGGAGCAGACGTATCCAATGCGACCGAGACTAGTCCGCCCGGGCGCAGTTGGACCACACGTGCCAGGTCGACCGCAACAAATCGTTGCAGTCGATCGACGATGATCTTTTCAAGAATGCTTCGCTCCGACGCAAATACCGTCAGGCCGGAACCGGGCTCATGGCACAGGAACATGGAACCATTGGCCGTCGCCAAAACCAGGCCATCATGGTCAGCCGACATCAGGGCCACGGAATTAGCACCCTTGATCGACCGCATCCCGGTGGCCACAGCTGCAACGAAACCAGCGCCATTATCGAGTTCAGTTTGCGTCAGTGCCAGCAGTACTTCTGTGTCAACCTCGAATTCACGCCGTGCTGCTGGCAACTGCTGCCAGAGCGCCTCATCATTGACGATGATCCCGTTGTGGATTGCCACCAAACCGGACTTGCGCACCGGCTGGTTATTACCGTGCTTGTGGTCACCGCCATTGGTGACCATTCTTGTGTGTCCGATCATGGCGAACGGTGTTCCGGCCGTCAGGGCATCGGAAAAGCCATCGCGTATCGGTCGCGCCTGCGGTATGGCAAGAAAATCGCGTCCGCGCACTGGCGCCTTGACCAGGTCGATGCGCTCATCGAGCAGCAACGACGCCCCCGCCGCTTCCTTGCCTCGAGATTCCGACAACGCGTAAAAATGCGCAAGCAGTTGGTCAGCCTGCTTGCGTGTCGACCTCAGCTTGCCCGCGGAAACCACCCCAAATATCCCACACATCCTATTGAGTCACTTTCTGGCATTTGCCGCCATGCCTAGATGCCGGCGCTAGTGGTTCTTGCGCAGCACGAGATAGAGTATGTCGCCCGTCGGAACGTATAGCGACAACCGTTTGAGAGGCCATTGAAAGAACGGCCAAAGTAACACTTTGGGGAACCAGCTCGGGGCTATGCGCGTCACCTTGTAAGCGATAAACGCGACATTGGCCCACTTGCCGCGGCGCGAAGCGTACACGATTTCGCAATGGCCCAGCCCTAGCGCCATCTGGCGAAACGTTTTCAAACCGAAAAAGCTCAGATGTTCGGGCGGCGTCATGAAGGGCCAATAGCGGCCGGACACCCGCGCGGTCAGCGCGTCGATAGCGGGTGTGGAAATCAATATCACTCCTCCAGGCTGAAGCTTGTCCAAAAGATTTTTGACGACCGTCACTGGATCCCACAGGTGTTCGATCACGTCCCACAGGCATATTGCCTTGAACGACTGGTCTGGCCACTCTGTCTCTTCGATCGACCCCGATTTCAACCTTTGCGCCAAGTCCGGATTGTGCCTTTTCGCTGTCTCAACGGCGAAAGACGAATAATCCAGCCCATGCATCTGAAAAGAGCCCTTGGCATACGCCAAAAAGTCCCCGGTCGAGCAGCCCGCGTCGAGCACGTCGGACCCATCCGGCGCCCAGCACTTGAGCAGCCGCAATCGCCTTTCATTTTCACGTTCCTGCGCTACCGGGTCGCCGCGGTACTTTGCGCTGGTGAAATAGCCTTCGGAATAAATAGCTTCCAATTCTTGAGCTGAAGGCTCGGTCCTGACCTGGACAAAGTCACACTGCACGCACCGCAGCAGCGTCTGACCTGCGGCCTCAAAATGAAACTCCAGCGGTCGATTGCTGCAGATGCGGCAGGTGTCGGCATGCGGCCGTTCAGCGCTCATCGGCCACCCCGGTCTCCTCAATGTCTGAGATCGCCTCGCCCCGCCTAAGCGCACTCACCTGATCCACAAGGATCCCGAACAAAAAGAAGTTCAAGGATGCCAGAATCATCAAGATACCCTTGACGCTGGCCTGGCCGGTAACCCAATAGGCGTTCGAGACAAACCCACAACCCACCACGAAGGTGGCAACGCTGGCCGGTAGAAACACCCGAAAAGGCGCGAATATCGTTACGAGCCGTACGATCAATAACAAGGTCCGAAAACCATCGTGGGCGGTCACAGAACTGACTCCCGACAGTCGCTGCGAAACCTCGATCGGAACATATCCCACATTGAATCCACCGCGAAAGCACGCAATCGTGCTTGTCGTGGAGAAAGAGAAGCCGTCCGGCATCAGTGGCAGAATTCGCAACGCCAGATGCCTGTCGATGGCACGGAACCCACTGTTGAAATCAGGTACTTTTCGGCCCACCAGCCGATTCACGACCCACGCGAGAACCCGTTTGCCGGGTTTGCGCCACAGCGGCGATCCGGCCGTTCCGGCGCGAGCCCCCACCACCATGTCGTAGCGGTCCCGCGCAGCGACTATCGACGCGAGATCCTGCGCCCGATGTTGTCCGTCGGCATCCATGAACACCACTGTCCGTCCCCTGGACGCGCGAATGCCGGATTTCAATGCTGCTCCATAGCCCTTGTTATAAGGATGACTGACCACCCGAGCGCCACCGAGCGCCGCCAATTCACCAGTGCGGTCGTCCGAGCCATCATCGACCACGATCAGTTCGAAGCGGCTTGTCACCGCAGATGCGGCGCGACGAATGTCGTCCACGACATCCCTGATGGAGCCCGCCTCACGATAGGCCGGCACAACAATGCTGAATTCAACGTTGGTGGCTGCAATATTTGACTGGATGTTCATGAGTCGGAATGCGCAGTTGCTGACTGCTCGGCAAGCACGTCTTTGTATAGTTGGGAAAGCCTGCCCGCGACAGATCGGGCTGAGAATCGCTCCACCGCCGATTCCCGGATCCGGCGCGGCTCGAACGATCGCAACCGGTCTGCGACCGCCAGTATGGCCGTGGCCAACGCTTCCGCGTCACCATTGATTGCGCAGACCTCCCCCATCCAGCGTTCGGTAACGATGTCCTGCGGACCGCCGCACGGTGTGATGACCGCTGGCTTGCCGGATGCGAGCGCCTCGGCGACCACGCAGCCGAAGGTCTCCGACCGGCTCGCCAGCACCAGCATGTCGCATTCCTCCCGCATGAGGCGCGCCACCTCCCGCCGTTCGGCGTATCCCCTGACCGTTACAGCCGAAGCGAGGCCCAGTTGGGCAATCATGTCGATCAGCTCCTGCTGCTGGCTAGGCACTTCACCTCCACCCACGAGCATCAGCTTCGCTGCGGGCCGGACCGCGCGAACCTTCTTGAAGGCGTCGAGCAGCAGGGGGATGTTCTTGACTGGCGCGAAGTAGCCCACAAACAGGATGCGGGGCTCCGACGATTGAGGATGCCAACCTGTCGCCAAGCGGAACTGCTCGACATCAACGACATTGGGAATCACCGTCATGACGGCAGGCCCCAGATCCTGGTAGCACGCAATATCCTTGCGCAATGCCTCGGAGACGGCTACGACACGCGCCGCTTTGGCCAGCGCCTTGAGCGTCGCCCGCCGTATTATGGCGTTGGCCGTGAGGACGGAAAATGGACCGGTATGCTCGGTAATGACATAGAGCCTCTTCAGACGTGACGAAAGTACCAGCGCGGCCGTGCCGTCCAGATAAGCGGTATGCGCATGGATTAGGTCGGGCTCGAATTCGGCCTGCAGATACCTGGCGTTGCGCGCAATGGCAGCGCCGTAGGCCCAGGCATGCGACCAGAAGGGGCCAAGGATCGGGTATGGCAGGAATCTGACGAGAACGCCCTCGACTAACCACCACCGACGGCTCGACCCCGCGTACAGTTTCGCGTAGTTGTATAGCGCCCCCAGCAGACGAAACGGGGATCGGTGCGATGTCATCCAGAAAGGTCGGCAAGACACCACACGCACCTCAACGCCAGCACGCAGCAAGGCTTGCGCCTGCTCCAGCACGAACGATCCAGACCCCGGCTGCTCGGGATGGGGAAACATATGCGAAAGGATCAACACACGCGGGCCGCGCCCTGGCACGTGTTCCACGGATGGCTCGACAGGTTTCCACCGCGGGGGCAGATCCAATGCCAGTCCCACGTTCAGGCGTCCATGTGCAAACAGCAGCCTGCCGACGACTGAGCGCGTGACGCGCAGTTTGGCCTTGGCGTACGCAAGGCCGCGGCCGACCAATCGGCGCACCCGCACTTCCCATGTGCGGTCCAGTCGAAGCTGAACGTTCGCCAGCGTTGCCTGGGTCTGTGTCAGAGTTTCCTGGGTTTGTGCCAGCGTTTTCCGCATCTGTGCCGGTTCGTCCACCAACTCGGCTATCCGGGTCTTGTTCTTTTCTTGTCCCAGCAATAGCTGCTTGTCGAACTGAACTTGCTCCCAAACGGACTCGAACAATCTGGCCACTGACTCGGCGTTCTGGTCCTGTTCGACCTCACCGTAGCCAGTCAGCGGCAACTTCCCACGGGCAAGACTGTGATAGGTCCAATAGGTGCCCACCCCCGCCGGACCGGGAACTTGCACGACATTGAAGCCCGGCTGTACCGTGGCTACGTCGACGTCGGGAGGCGCACGCTGCGGAACATAACGAACACGATGCAGTCGCGCGGTGCCGTACAGGTAAATATCCACGGCCAGGCCAAAGCGACCAGGTGCCCATGTCGATTCCACCGTGACCGTGTGTTGCAAATGGTCGACATCACGGAGCGCAAACGCATCAAGTAGTTGAACAATAGCGCCCGATACTCCGTCGATGCCGAAACATGATATGGCCGCATCGCCGAGACACGACACCTCCAGCACCATGTGATCGCCAGGGCGCGGCACTACCGGAAAATTCAGCGTAGTGGGATAGGAGTCATTGCACTCAACATTCAGCTGGCTGAGCCCGCCGCCGTCCAGGGCAATGCCGCGCCCCAGTTTGAAGCGGGCCCACAGCGCGCCCGGCGTGAAATCACCCACAACCGCTTGCAAGCGGTTCCCGAAATCGACCTCCAGTGGAGGTCCGGGCTTCGTGCCACCGGTCGTCACGGGCAGCTTGGCAGCGATACCCTTGCGCGTCAGCAAGACCAGACCCTCACTGCGGTCGCACCAGCCCGCGCCGCGACGCAGGCGGTTGGCCCACTCAGCCGACCGAAACGAATCAGCGATCTGCCTCACGTCCCGCAGCGATTCACCCTGGCTGGCGCTCATCACACTGTCGGAACCACATTGCGGGCACTTCATGACCGACCGCTCCGGATAGATGCCGCTGCTCCAGTACAGCTTGAGTAGCGGATTCACCGGGGGCACGGTTATGTCGCCCGACAGGAAGATGGCGCTGCGTTCGTATGTGTGCGTGACTGGCATCCGACCTAACCACTCGATGTCGTGGGCGCGCAAGTGACCGTTGATGTGATACAGCAGTCCGCACTCCGCGCACCGGACCGAGTTGGCATTCAGGTCTTCGTTGAGCGGCACAGCGACCAACACATGTCTTCTAGCCACCCGCTGCAGTTCCTCCAATCCCGTGCGCATGTCCTCGTCCGACAGGTGTTCAATGACATCGAAGCAATATACGAAGTCAAAACTCTGGTCCGAAAAGGGCAACGAAGTGATACTGCCTTGCCGTTTGGGAACACGGACGTGCCGCAACGCAGTCTGACTGAGGTCGACGGCCGTAACGCTCACATGGAGTGGCAAGTCATTGGTGATGAGACCGTTTCCGCATCCCACGTCCAGCACCGATATCGGGTCGTTGCCCAGCAAGGCCTTCAGCGTTTCACGCAACTGCACCTGGTAAAACGCGGGGCGGTCGGCCCAGACACCGCTGGTGTCGAAATAGCTTTGCGATGCTGCCGCGCGCTGCGGACCCGCACTGCGATGGCCCCGCTTGCCGGTGTGCGAAGCCGTCCCTGGCACCTCGATCGCTGGCTGCACGGCCGAATCAACCAACGGCACGCGGTCGTTTGCGTCGGACCGTTTGTGGAAATAGGCATCGCCAACACTGCCGATGCCACCGATGTAGGCGCCGGCAAGGTTCGCCTGCGACAAGATGTACTCCAATCGGTCCCACCACCCGTTGCCGATCTCGCCACGGATGGTGTAGGAGTGCCAGTCCAGCGTCATGACACCACCGATCCGGCTGAGTTCTGCCAGCAAGGGATCCACCGTTGCATGAAAGGCATCATCGCTGACAATCGCCGGCCAGAAAAAATGCTGGTCGATGAATGGCGTGGAGAAGACGCAGAGCTTCTGGTCATTGGCCAGTAGGTACTCGATCGGGGACGCGCACCCATTCCTGAAGCCAGGCAGGTCTGCATATCCGAGTGATGCGTCATAGTCGAATCCTGCTTGCCGCTGGGCCAACCATGACCGTGGCTTGGCAAACCGAAGAAAGTGCGACCGATGGCTTCGCACTTTCTGCTCGAAAACGTCCTCCAATCGTTGCTTTTGTCGCGCCAGCCAGTCCACCCGATCGTGCGCAAGGTAGCTGCCATGCAAACCGATCTCCACGCCCGCGTTTCGCAATGGCTCGGTAATGCGCAATATGTTGACGTCCTTGATGTCATAGTGCACATCGCGGATCGTCCGTTCGGAACCTTCTACCGCACAAACCATGAACGACGGCCGGTCGACCGCGCGCTTTGCAAGAATGTCCAGGACTCTACCCAGATGGTCATCCTCCAGCACATCCAGGTCACTGCTGAATGCGACGGCCCATGACTTGCCACCCGGAAACGGCGCGCAACGAAAGGGAACCCGTGCGCATTTCTCGATCGCCGCCGCAATCAGTTCCAGAACCGGCACGAGCAGTGCGTCAGCATCGCGCCAACTGTTGCACCCCTCAATCAGGCCGTACTGGTCGCGCAAGGCCGTTGCTGGCTCCTCGTCCAATTCGATCAGCGACGACAGCATGCCAATCGGATCGCCCTGCAGCTGCCAGCGCCCGTCTGCAGAACGCGTCGCGCGGCAGGCATCCTCGACCAGTAGTCGCAATGCTTTTGCATCGTGCTTGACGCAGTAGGCGGCAGCTGACAATCGGACCTGCAGCGCCCAGCAATCGCCCGGAAAATCGACTTGTTCGAATATGCCTGCAAGAGAGTGGTCGACAACGAAGGCTGCTGTGCATCCCCATACGCGCGCAATCGCCTCCCACGCGATACGCCGGCCGGTCGTCAACGACGCGCACCGAACAACGACCACCGTGGATTCAGTGTGCGACATAGAACGAATACTGCCCCTGCGCAAGACGCATCCTGCATGCATCGATCACCTCTGCCGGCATGGCGCCACGGAAACGTTGCGCTCGTCGTCCATCCTGCACCGTGATGATGACTCCTTCGCCCTGGGCCTGGCGTATCAACTGCACTGCCAGTAGGGCCGACACCTCGCATGCCCGTGTCGCAAGAGTCGGCAAATCGTCGGAACGCAGGACCGGCAAGGGCAAGCTGCAAATCAGGTCGCCGGTGTCAACGCCGGCCTCGACGAAATGCGCCCAAACCTCCAGGGGTTCATCATGGTAGAGCGCCCACAAGGTGGCATTCGATCCGCGATAGCATGGCAAGGGTGCCGCGTGGAAATTGATCAGTCCCGCCGGCGCGGTCTGCAGGATATTTCCGCGCAGAACTGGCGTCTCCAGAAGAAGAATGGCATCCACCTGCGCGGCGCGCGCCAGCGCAACCGCTGTGTCCGAGGACAAACCCGGCACAAACAACATCGGAATGCCCGCCGCACAGGCCAGGCGCGCCAGCGTGTGTTGTCCTGCCACTGCCCGCAACCCGCTGTCGGCAACCGCCATCAACCAGTCCGTCCGATCGAAGTACGGAGCCGAAAGTGCCAACTGTTCATCGGTTTCAGCGGAGACCAATACAAACGCGGGTGGCAATCCCGCCGATATCAGCGTGGAGAGGATGGAACAGCCGTGTTCCGTGGAATTGATGCCGATACCGCCAAACGTCTGCAAGCGCAAGCGCCGTTGCGTGTCCACCTTTACGGCGCCCACGGGGCCCGCGCCGGCGCGGTGTGCACCAAGCCATGGCGAATAGCGATCCGTATTGCCGCTGGCAACACCCGGCGGGCGTTCAAGAAAACGTGCCGCGTTGAACTGCATGTGCGACGGGAAAGAATGCTGTCCGTCCACCACGGCGAGTTCAAGCCCTGGCCCGATCCGATCGAGCTTGGCCGCCTGTGCCGCCGTTGGCAAAGGGTACAACATCACCTCATCGTCCCGATAGCAGGTCAAACGCAGGCGCGTCTTCTCACATACCAGCGCGATGACCCCATCCAAGGCCAGCAACACGTCGTGACTGGCCAGCCGATTGAAATAGCGCTCCAGATAGGTCTGGCGCTCGACAGCGGAACTGTCCGCAAATCCGGCAAAACCAGCATTGCATGCAACGCCGACAAACGTACCCGCCGGCTGACTGGCGGCCAGAAATAAACCATTGACCGCTCCATGCGAATGCCCAATCAAGGTGAAAGGCAATTTTTCACCGAATACGAAGCGCATCAGAAAGATCAGGTCCTCGAAATCCCGGCAGTCGGCGCCCAGGGGACTCCATGCGGGATGGGCATCGCGAAAGCCATTGAAATCCCAAAAAATGCTCTGTCGTCGTTCACCGGCCCAACGCAAGTCGATGCAATACACCTTGTGCCCGCGACGCGCCATCATCAGACCGTAGTCGTACGCGGCATTGTCTGCCAGTCCGAATACTTCTTTCCGTCCAGACAAGTTGGTTTGGTGCGCCGCAATCACTGGACAAGGGAACTTCTGGATGGCGGGACTGGCCACCGACACGCAACACACCTCGCCACTGCGAAGGCAAACCTGGTAATCCCGCAACGCGATACCGTCGTCGAGCATCACCGCCGATTGTTCGCCAATCAGGTACGGGCTCCCCGACGACTCGGCAGTACCCAAGGCACTGCGGACAAGGTCGGCGATGCGGTGCAGGTCGCTCATCGAAGGGTCAACATCACAGCCATTCTCATGGCCAGTTACTCCACGCGACCGCATGCACCACCGTGCCGCAGTTCATCCGGACGTGATCTGGCGCAATGATCTTGATCCGATGGCTGCGATTCTGAACGTCCAGCGGTTGCTGCCCGACAGTCTGCGACTCGGTCCAGCCCTGAAAGATTCCTACCGTCACTACATACTCGCCAATCCCTATTCGAAGCGGATCAAATCGGGCCATGGCGTGACCGGATCGGTGTTCGTCAGTTGCAGCGACGAATGGCGAGACCACCTGCGACACACAACTTCCATCCATGCCATACACACAAACACCGAAGGCCATGTCGGGCAAGGCTCGATTGGCGGTCCAGTCGACGGCCACGACCATCGGCTCACCAAACGCGAACACCCGCCTTGATTCACCTTCGCCGTTCAGGAAATCGACAGCATCGATGCGAGCCAATCCATTGCCATAGACATGCTCGGAGCGGACCACCGATCTTGGCGGCGACTCCCCTTGCGGAACCCCCAACGCCTTGACCAGTTCGAAGCCCTGCGCGATGGGAACGGATGAGTCTGTGCTGGCCCGGTCCAGCTTGCCAATTGTCCGGTACTCCGTGCCGTCAAACACCTGGCACAACACGACGTCATTGCCGGCGCAGCCGCCGTGCGCGATCACCAGTGAAAACGCCTCGAGTTCATCAACACCCAATGGGACGCGCACGCTGAACGGCGCATGCCGATACTGTCCACCACAGTCCTCGAATAATCGGAAGCCGGCACCTTGGGGATCCATCTTGGGAGCGGACCAATCCACATAGCCCTTGCTGGTCAACAGATGCAGCCGCTGGGCGCGATCGTCATCCAGAGAGGCGCCCACCTGGACATGATCGACCTCCTTGCCCGCATGCACCAGGGCAATGCGATAAACACGCACGGGGTTCTTCGGCGGGCCCCCGGCTTCGGCGACGAAACGCAACACAAACGCCCGATCGCTTTCGTTGTCCGTCAGCAGCCCGCTCATGTCACCACGACTGAGTTTCAGGTTGACAGCGCGCAGGCGCAACTCTTCCTGCTTGCGAATCGAGGCGCCATAGGATCGCCCGATCTCGATCGGGTCGCCATCACCGACAATGCGCCCGCGCTCGATCCAGACCACACGGTCGCAGATCATCTGCACTGCCGACATGTCGTGGGACACGAACAGCACCGTCGAACCTTCCGCGGTGAGGCTTCGCATCCGTTTGGCCGATTTCCCGGCGAAATAGGCGTCGCCAGCCCCCAGAATTTCGTCAATGATGAGTATCTCCGGTTTGACGGCCGTAGACGCTGCGAACGCGAGCCGCGAATACATGCCAGCCGAATAAGTCTTCACCGGTCGGTCAATGAATTCCTCAAGCTCGCAGAAATCGAGCACATCGTCAAGCAGATTCGCCGCCGCGCGCCCGGAGACCCCCTGGTATGCAAACGACGACAGCACATTCTCCCGGCCGGTGAACTCCGGGTGGAATCCTGTCCCAAGCTCCATCAGGGCCTGCACCTTGCCACGCACCACGATCCTGCCTTCGGTGGGCTGCAGCAATCCGGCGATTAGTTTGAGCAACGTGCTTTTTCCAGCGCCGTTTCTTCCCACCAGACCCAGCCGCTCGCCTGGCCTGACCTGCAGCGAGATGTTTCGCAATGGCCAGAATTCGTCATATCTCGAAGAATGAACCGGCAATCCCAATGCTTCCATCATCCGAAAACGCGGCGCGTGGAACATGCGGTACATCTTCGACACATGGTCCAACGTGATGATCGGCTCAGACATAGTCAGCGAACAAAGGCTTCAATCTGACAAACACGAAGCCGCCAATCAGCAGCGTCGCCATGCTGATCAACGTAAATATGCCCAGCAACTCGGGACGCAGTACCCCAAGAAAGGCGGCATCGCGATACAACATGATCAGGTAGTACAGCGGGTTCGGATACATGATCGGCAGCAGTTCGCGCGGGATCATATCCTGCGTGTACGCGATCGGTGAGACGAGCATGAGAAACAGAATCAGGATAGCGACCATCTGACCAAGGTCCTGAACGAATACGTTGATGGCCGACAGCAGCCAGATCAGGCCAATGGTGAAGCACAATTGCAGGGCCAATATCAAAGGAATCATCAATTGCGTCGGCAAGAAGATGCCCCTCGCCCACAGAACGCACATCAGCAAAAGCAGGCCGACAACCATCGTCACGCTACTCGCCAAAACAGCCTTCACCGGGATCAGCTCAACTGGAAAGAGCGTATTTTTGATCAGGCCCTTGTTGGCCAGAACCGAGCCAACGCCGGTCCCCAGCGCCTCGGAAAAACCGAGAAAGGGCACCAATCCGCAGAAGATGAGCAGCACATAGTCCGTCGTACCGTAGTCGGCAACGCGAATGCGAAAGATCATCGTGTAAACCACGGCATAAAGGCCCAGGAAAAGTATGGGATACAACACCGTCCACACCAATCCAAACACAGTTCCCCTGAAACGACCACGGATGTCGGTTATGGTTGTCGCCAGCAGGATGTGGCGGTGACGCCAGAGTATGGTTATCGGACTCATAAATATTGGCTGCTGACACCTGCATGCATCGCGGTTTGTTTTGCGCGCCCTCCGATACGGGAACAGCCAGCTTGGAGGCGACAACCACTCCCGGTGTGACATTGAACCAGGCGCGGCAGATCCTCCGGATGCAATCGCACGGTCTGCTCCAACACCCGATCAATCAAGATGGAACACCGTCAGACGCCTAGAGCAAAAGGGTCAGGATTTGCCCAGCCGCTTGCCCACTGCCGTAAGCAGACAAATCCACCGGGGTGCGACGACCCTCCAAAATTTCGCTGACCGCCGAAGCGATCGACTCGCCCGAGGCGCCCACCAGCTGATTCCACCCGGAATCGACCGTTTCCACCCATTCAGTCTGCTCCCGCATCGTGATGCACGGTACGCCATAAAAGAACGCTTCTTTCTGAACGCCACCCGAGTCTGTCAGTATCATGCGCGCCGCCTGTTCAAGCGCGACCATGTCCAGGTAAGGGAGTGGATCGGTCACCAGCAACCGGTCCAGGTGTTCTGACAGTCCGAATTCGCCGATCAGCTTGCGCGTCCTGGGATGCAGCGGCAACACCACGGGCAACTGCTTCGCCACCTCGACCAGCGCCTCCAGGATCGCTTCCAGGCAGTCGCGGTCGTCGGTATTTTCCGCTCGGTGACAGGTCGCCAGCGCGAATCCCTGGTGCTTCAATTGCAGGCTGCCGAGGATCGGACTGTGCAGCCGCGCGCGATCACGGTAGAACAACGCGGCGTCGTACATGACATCACCGACATTGAACACGCCATCTTCAATGCCCTCGGCCGCCAGGTTCCGCACGGCAGCGTCGGTCGGGCAAAACAGCATCGACGAGACCCTGTCGGTCAGGATGCGATTGACTTCCTCTGGCATGCGCATGTTGAACGAGCGTAGCCCGGCTTCGACATGGGCCACCGGGATATGCAGTTTGGCCGCGGCCAGCGCGCCGGCCAGTGTCGAATTGGTGTCGCCATACACCAGCAGCCAATCCGGCTTTTCGGTCAGCAGCACGTTTTCGACAGCCTCCAGCATACGCCCGGTCATCGCGCCATGGTTTCCGCCCGATACCTCGAGGTTGTATGCGGGCTTGGGGATGTCGAGTTCGTCGAAAAACACCCGCGACATGTTCTCGTCGTAATGCTGCCCGGTATGCACCAGTACTTCGTGGATCGTTCCTGCGTACAGATCCCGAATGCCACGTGATACGACTGCGGCCTTGATGAACTGGGGCCGCGCGCCCACCACGGTGACGATTTTCATTCCAACTGCTCCCTTGCTTTCCTGTCAGGCATCAAGTCAATCCCGCTCAAACCTGCCGCCCTGCATGTAACCGCGATGTGCAAGCTGTCGCCATGGTCCGCCATGTCCCGGCTTCGGCATCGGCGGCATCCCGCAGGCTGGCATCCGACCCCTGACGATTCAATGGCGGCGCGGCCGCCTAGCTGGTACGGCTTACCACCGTGTCCAGTGCATCCACCACCCGCTCCATCTGCGCGTCGGTCAGGTCGGGGCTGAATGGCAGACTCATCACGCGCTGCGCCGCCCAATGGCTGTGCACCGTTTCCGCCGCAGAACTTTCGTTCTGGTATGCCGGCTGGCGGTTGAGCGAAATGGGGTAATGCACCGCGGTCGGAACTCCCAGTTCCTGCAGTCCTTTCTGCACCGCGTCCCGGTTCTCGACGAACACCGTGTACTGGGCGAACACGCTGTCCCGGTCGGGACGCACCTGCACCAGGCCCACCGGCAGCCCGGCTGACTCTATCCGCGCCTGGTATTGCCGACCCAGTTCAAGGCGGCGCTCAACCTCCCACTCGAACCGCTCCATCTTGGCCAGCACCACGGCGCATTGCAGCGTATCCATCCGGCCCCCAACGCCGATGCGGGTGTGGTAGTAACGCCGCTCCTGGCCATGGGTGCGCACTTCGCGCATCGCCTTGACCAGCGCATCATCGTCGCTGAAAATCGCGCCGCCATCACCGTAACAGCCCAGCGGCTTGCTCGGGAAGAAGCTGGTGCAGCCGATCGTCGACAGGTTGCAACTCTTGCGCCGGCTGCCGTCGCCACCCCAGTAGGTCGACCCGAAGCTCTGCGCAGCATCCTCGATGACGGCAATCTGGCCGTGCCGCGCGGCCAACGCGTTGATGGCTGCCATGTCGCAGACCTGCCCGTACAGCGATACCGGCATGATGGCCTTGGTGCGCGGCGTGATCTTGGCTTCGATCAGGCATGCATCCATGAGGCAGGTGTCGGGCTCGATATCGACATAGACCGGCGTGGCTCCCGCCAATACGATCATCTCTGCGGTGGCGACGAATGTGAATGGCGATGTGATCACCTCATCGCCAGGGCCGATACCAAGCGCCATCAACGCTATCAACAACGCCTCGGTACCCGAGGCGCAGGTTATGCAATGCCGGGTCCCGGCATACTCAGCCAGGCGCTGCTCCAGTTCCACGACCTCAGGCCCCATGATGTACTGGCCGTGGTCGAGCACTTTCTGCATGCGTGCATCGACACTCGGCTTCAAGGCCCGGTACTGGGTCTTGAGATCGACGAAATCTAGCTTGGGCAGGCTCCCGGCCTCCTTCAGAGCGGCACTCATTGTGTTTCCCCTTGTTGTTGCAACGTACAGACGCCGCCCTGGAGTTTGTACAAGTCTGCGGTGTGCGGACAACGCGTCTCGCCATTGCCCTTCAGCGGCAAGTCCAACCGTTCGCCGAACCGGCTCATCCAGCCCACCTGCCGTGCCGGAACACCCACCATCAGCGCAAAATCGGGCACATCCTTGTTGATGACCGCGCCGGCACCGACAAACGCGAAGGCGCCAATCGTCGTGCCGCAAACGATGGTGCAATTGGCCCCCAGCGTCGCGCCGCGGCGTACCAGCGTGCGCCGGTACTCATCCTTGCGGGTCACCGCCGATCGCGGGTTGTAGACGTTGGTGAACACCATGCTCGGGCCGCAGAAAACGTCGTCCTCGAGCGACACCGCGTCGTAGACCGACACGTTGTTCTGGATCTTGACGTTGTCGCCAATCACCACATCATTGCCGACATACACACCCTGCCCCAGGGAACAGCCTTTGCCGATGCGGGCCTTCGGGCTCACATGCACCCAGTGCCAGATGCGCGTGCCGTCGCCGATCTGGGCGCCTGTATCCACGATCGCAGTGGCGTGGATCACCGCGGCCATGCTCAGTAGTCCAGTGGCAGTGCAATGCGCTTGCCGTCGCGCGCCGACAGGTACAAGGCGATCAGTACCTCGAGCGACTTCAGACCTTCGCGTCCATCGGTCTCGGGCTCGGCCTCGCCACGCAATACGTTGATCACATTGTCGTAATACAAGGGATGGCCGAAGCCATAGACCGACGTGGTGGCGTAACTGGCACCCGCGATCTTCTGGTCGTCTTCGTGCGGCTCGGCAAATTCCCAGTGCTGAATCTCGTTGACGGCCACGCCGCCGATCCGCACGGTGCCGGTTTCTCCCAGGATCGTGATACTGCCTTCCAGGTTCTTGGGATAGGTCAGCATGGTCACGTTCATGGAACCCAATGCACCCGAGCGCCATTTGACGCTGACCACACCGGTGTCCTCCACCTCGATATTGCGCGCCAGCGTCCCGGTATAGGCCTGCAGGCTTTCGATCGGCCCGACGATCCAGTCCAGCAGATCCACATAGTGGCTGGCCTGATTCATGAAGGCACCGCCGTCGAACTCCCAGGTACCGCGCCAGGCAGCACTGTCGTAGTACTCCTGAGGCCGGGTCCAGAAGACATTGATGTTGACCATGTAAATGCGGCCGAACCGCCCCTGGTTCACTGCGCGCTTGAGCAGTTGCAGGGTATCGTTGCGCCGGTTTTGCTTGACAACAAACAGCCTTACGGCCGCGTCATCACAGGCCTTGACCATCCGCAAGCCGTCATGCCAGCGGGTCGCCATCGGCTTCTCGGTCATGACATGGCGCCCGCTGGCCGCGATTTCCATCGCCTGTTCCGAATGCAGGCCGCTTGGGGTTGTCAGGATCACGATGTCGGCATTCGTCGCAGCGAGCAAGGCGGTCAGGTTCGAATGCCCCCGCGCGCCCGTATCTCTTTCGGCGCTGGCCAAAGCCGTCGGATCGATATCGCAAACGTCCAACAACTCGCATCGATCAGCGTGTTTGACCAAGGCCGAAAAATGGTTCTTGGCAATTCGGCCGCAGCCGATCAGCGCAAATCGAATCTTGCGGTCCAGTACGGGAGCGGGATAGTGGCGCATTGTCGGAATAATCAAGATCGTCGCACGGACACGCCAGTCCTGGCCGGCTGCCGATCGGGTCGACAACCGGTGCAGGCTGTTGGTCCCGGTGCGGGAAGTCGCCGGATTATCCCACCGAATCAGAGGTCACCTGCCCAGAGCGAGCGCCCGGCAGGTGACGCAGGCCTTTGCTGCGCAGAATCCTAAAAGTGTATCCCCCGCATCATCTGCTGCATCGCGATCGCCTCCGCCGACAGCTGCTGCTTGGCCGGTTTCTCGCCTGGCTTGGCCCCCTTGGCCGCGCTGGAGTCCGGAAACATGCGAAAACTGGTGTTCATGGCGATTTGCGCCACGCGCGGCGCCAGGGCGTGCATCAGCTGGCCGGTCATGCCCAGCCGGGTCGCAACGCGTACCGGCTTGAAGATGCAGGCCTGGGCAATCATGTCGGCCGCCTCTTCGGGAGACAGTGTGGGCACGTTGTTGTACAAACCGGTCGGGGCGATCATGGGCGTGCGCACCAGCGGCATGTTGATCGTGGTAAACGAGATGCCCTGGTCGGCGAACTCGCTGGAGGCGCAGCGCGTCCAGGCGTCGAGCGCGGCCTTGGACGCCACATAGGCCGAGAATCGTGGCGCATTGGTCAACACGCCGATCGAGCTGATGTTGACCACATGGCCCTTTTTCTTCGCCGCCATCCCCGGCAATATGCCCATCGTGACCCGCAGGCAACCAAAATAGTTGAGCTGCATGGTGCGCTCATAGTCGTGGAAACGGTCGTAGCTCGACTCGATTGCGCGCCGGATCGATCGACCCGCGTTGTTGATCAGGAAATCAACGCCGCCATGGTTGTCGTGCAGCAACTTGATGAAGCGGTCGCAATCGGCCATGTCGGCGATGTCGGCCGGGTAGGCAATGAAGGCATACCCCTTGGCCCTGGCCTCCTTGCGCGCCTCCTCCAGCTTGTCGGCGTCGCGCCCGCAGATGATGGTGGTGGCGCCGGCTTCGGCAAACTTGTGTGCAGCCGCCAGGCCGATGCCCGAAGAACCGCCGGTCACCAGCACGACCTTGCCTGTGACGGTTCCGCGCAGCGATCGGTCGATGTGCAGGTCCGGGTCCAGGTGCCGTTCCCAGTAATCCCAGATGCGCCATGCGTAGTCCTTCAGATTCGGGCATTCGACGCCCGAGCCCTTGAGCTGGGCCAGGGTTTCGCGGCAATCGAATCGTGTTGGATAGTTGACAAAGGTCAGCATGTCCTCGGGCAGGCCGAGGTCCTTCAACACCGCATTGCGCACCCGGCGCACCGGCGCCAGCGCCATCAGGCCCTTGGTCACACTGCGCGGAATGAATCCCAGCAGCGCTGCGTTGACGAACAGGTTCATCTTGGGCGCATGGGCCGCCTTGCTGAAGATGTCGAGCACGTCGCCCACCCGGTAGCCAACCGGGTCCACCAGGTGAAAGCACTTCTTCGTGATGCCGTTCTTGTGGCTGATGGTATCGAGCGCGCCTACGACAAAGTCGACCGGTACGATATTGATGCGCCCGCCCTCAAGGCCAATCGATGGCATCCACGGCGGCAATAGCTGGCGCATGCGCTGGATCAGCTTGAAGAAGTAGTAGGGGCCGTCGATCTTGTCCATCTCGCCGGTCGTGGAGTCGCCCACCACCATCGCCGGCCGGTACACGGACCAGGGCACCTTGCATTCCAGGCGCACGATTTTTTCGCTCTCGTGTTTGGTCATGAAATACGGGTGCTCGATGTTCTCCGCCTCATGGAACATGTCTTCGCGAAACACGCCTTCATACAAACCGGCGGCGGCGATGGAACTGACATGGTGGAAGTGCTTTGCGTCGATGGCCTTGGCCAACTCCACCGTATTGCGCGTACCGTCGATATTCACCGCGACCTGCTGCTGCTCGTCGGCCGACAGGTCGTACACCGCGGCCAGGTGGTAGAAATGGTCCACCGAACCCTTCAGTGACTTGACAACGTCGCCCGCAACGCCCAGCTTCTTTTGGGTCAGGTCACCAAACACCGGCACCGCGCGTGCGGCGCTGACGCCCCAGTACTCCCGCAGCGCCTTGACCTTGGATTCGCTTTCCTTGCGAAGCAGGAAATGAACCACCGATCCCTTGCGTTCCAGCAGCTTACCCACCAGTCGCTTGCCAATAAAACCCGTCGCGCCCGTCACGAAATACTGCATAACATGTCCCTTGTTGGTTCTTGTGGATTTACACCTGTCACATTCTTGCCGAAAAACCATGGCTTGGCATTCAGCATTAACCCCCCTCTGCAGGCCCGCGATTTAGTGTCACTCACCTACACCATGTGCTGCCGGCTTCGTACAGTCACTGGGTATTCATCCATCCTCAACCAGCGCGGCAATCCCATCGCGCGGAGACATTCATGGTCAAAAAACTGCACAAATCCAGCGCACCTCAACCCGACAATGCGCCGCTGACAGGCTCCGTCAAGGACTCCGCGCAGCAAATCTGGCAAGCAGGCCTGGGCGCCTTCGCAAAGGCCCAGGCCGAGGGAACACGCGCGTTCGAGGCTCTGGTCAAGGAGGGCACCAGCCTGCAGCGCAAGACCCAGGCCGCCGCCGAGGAGCGTATATCGGAGGCCACCAATCGCGTGACGCACATGGCCACTGACATCTCGTCCAAGGCATCCGGTCATTGGGACAAACTCGAAAACATCTTCGAGGAAAGGGTGGCCAAAGCCCTGAACAAACTGGGTGTTCCGTCGGCCAAGGACGTCAATGCCCTGATTGCCCGCATCGATGATCTGAATCTGAGCGTGCAAAAACTATCCGCGGCCAAGCCGGCGGCGCCCGCCAAATCGCCCAGCCGGCGCAAAGCCGCGCCAGCAACCGAATCCGCCGTCAAGCCGTCATCTGCCAAGTCAACCGTGAAAGCCGCAACGAGCGCAAGGCGACCAACAGCCAAGCGCAAGCCGGCCAGCGTGTCGGCGGCCAACTGATTTGGCTTCGCGACCGAATCCCCGGGCCCCGGGGCAGCCTGCGCCGGCCCGCAAGCAGAGCTCCGGCCGTAACAAGCAGCCGCGGATCGCGCTGGCGCTGGCCGGTGGCGGCCCGCTCGGAGCGATCTACGAGATCGGGGCCCTGTGCGCGCTGGAGCAATCCCTGACCGGGCTGGACTTGAACCGGCTTGACCACTATGTGGGCGTATCTGCCGGCGGCTTTATTGCCGCCGGACTGGCCAATGGCATCACTGCGCGCGAAATGTGCACGTCGTTCATCGAGAACGACCCAACGGGCAACACCGTGTTCGATCCGGCCTGGCTCATGGAGCCGGCGGTCGACGAATTCGTGCGGCGCAGCATCATGTGGCCTGGGCTGGTGCTGGGGGCATTGTGGCGCCTGACCGCGGGTCGCAAGTCCTTGATGCATGCCCTGGAGCATCTCGGCGCTGGTCTTCCAACGGGTGTCTTCTCGAACCGCAGTATCCACACCGAAATGACGCGGCTGTTCGAGCGAGACGGATTCACCAATGATTTTCGTCGACTCAGAGGCCGCCTCACGCTGGTTGCCACGAACCTCGATACCGGTGAGGCAGCGCCATTTGGCAGCCCGGGCTGGGACCATGTGCCGATCTCGCAGGCGGTGCAGGCCAGTTCGGCACTGCCCGGCCTGTACCCGCCGGTGGAAATCGACGACCAGTATTACGTGGATGGCGCACTGAAAAAGACGCTGCACGCGTCGATGGCGATGGACCACGGCGTCGACCTGATGTTGTGCCTCAACCCGCTGGTACCGTTCGATTCCACCGCACCCGGCGTACCCAGGGTCATGCAACGCGGGTTGGCGCCAGAGAAACGCCGGATTCCCCGCATTGTCGAGGGCGGCCTTCCCGCCGTACTCAGCCAGACCTTCCGCTCGATGATCCACTCGCGCATGGCGCTGGGCATGAAACACTATGAGCGGGCCTACCCGGATACCGACATCCTGCTTCTGGAGCCCGACCACCGCGACCCGGAGCTCTACCTGGCCAATATTTTCAGCTACCGGCAACGCCGGCACCTGGCCGAACATGCGTTCCAGCAGACCCGCCAAATGCTGCGCTCGCGCAAGACAGGCCTGTCCGCCAAACTCGCGCGTCATGGCATCGAACTGAACCATGCGGCGCTGGACGACCCCAAGGCCCACCTGTGCGCTCCCAGCAAACCGCCGACCCGTGTCGGCCGCGCCATTGCATCTTTGCAGGAAGTGATGGACGATCTGGGCCATATGGTCCAACACCACACAGCGGCAGCCTGACGCCCATGGTCAAGAAAGCCCCGCGCCGTACCGCCGAGCGCATCCTGGAAGTCACGCTGGAGCTGTTCAACCGGTTCGGCGAACCCAATGTGTCGACCACGCTGATCTCGGCCGAACTCAACATCAGCCCCGGAAACCTGTACTACCACTACCCGGCCAAGGACGAGCTGATCAATTCGCTGTTCGACCGGTTCGAGCGCTCACTCAACGAATTGCTCAACGCAAGCGACGGCGTGCGCGATGTCGAAGACGCCTGGTTCTTCATGCACAGCCTGTTCGAGCTGATCTGGCAATACCGCTTCCTGTACCGCGACCTGAACGACCTGCTGTCGAAGAATCGGCGCCTGGAAACCCATGTGCAGACCATGCTCAAGAGCAAGACGCGCTCGATCCGCACCATGCTGGACGGCATGAGCCGTTCGGGCGCCGTCAGCATCGACTCGCGCGAGCTCGAACCGACCGCTACCAGCATGGTGGTGGTGCTGACCTATTGGTTGAGTTTCGAATATGTGCGCGACCCGCGCAAGGCGCTGGAGCCAGAGAGCGCCGAGGCCGCGCTGTTGCGCGGCGCGCACCATGTGCTCAATCTGCTGGTGCCCTATCTTGAACAGGGCCAGCGCATGCACCTGCAGACGCTGGTCGGCGCCTACGACAACCGCGGCTGAAGAGGCAGCGTGCGGATGAACCCAGGCCCGATTACTCCGCCCAGGGCAGCATCAGTGTCAGCAGCGACAGCCTGGCAAACTCCGGCTCGAATCCATCAATGATCCTGTGCGGGTCGGGGCACAGGCCGGCATCGGTGATCACACCGAACTGCACGCCACCGCCATAACTCAGTATCGACACGCCAAGACCGACGCTGCCACTTTGTGGCACCCAGAACAGGCTTTGCTCCAGCGTCGAGCCCAGAAACTTGAGTTTTTCGCGCGGCCCCGGCACATTGGTCATCACGGCGGTGGTCTTGCGCGAGAACAGGCCCAGCATGGCATCTTGCGCCGGCTTGATCAACAGGCCGGCAACCGCGAGCAGGCCGAATGCGAGCAAAGGTTGCATGCTGCCCTTGAGTTGAGACATGCGCCGGCGCACTTCGTACACCCGTTCGACCGGATTCTCCAGCCCGATCGGCAACACCACCGGCGCCAGTCCGAACCGGTTACCGAGCTTATAGGCGTCTTCCAGCGGGCGCAGGTTGACCGGCACCATGGCCCGGATTTCCTTGCCCTTGACCGGGTCACCGTGCGCGCGCAGGTATTCGCCAATGGCGCCGGCCACACAGCTTAGCAACACGTCGTTGATTGAACAGTTCAGCGCCTTGCCCACCGCGCGCACCTCATCCAACGGAATGGGCGCGCACCAGGCGACGCGCTTTTTGTTCCCCGGCACGCCTTTGAGTCGGGTCGCAGAATCGTCGGGCATCAGGGCCAGCGCCGCGGCGTCGCGCAAAAGCTGGTAGGCGACCCTGGCCATTTCCGCACCACCGGCCAGCCCCTTGTCCATCCCTTTTTGCGGCTCAGCCAGCAGGTCGAACGCACCGGCCACACCATCGCCCGCGCTGCCGATGGCCTTGACCGCCAAGCCGGTGAACGGCTTGATGAAGGTGTCGGTAATCCAGTCCTGCGCACCATCGAGGCCATCGCGCTGCGCGTGCTTGCGGCTGCGCTGGGGCGGCGCCGACCCGCCGTCGACCAGTGACTGGGTCACCGAAATCAGCGCGATGCCGTCGGCGATGCAATGGTGAATGCGCACCATCATGGCCGAACCGCCCTGGTAGTGCTCGACAAGGTGAAACTGCCACAGCGGCCGATCCGGGTCCAACGGCGTCATGGTCAGTTCGGCCAGGCGGTCTTGTAGCGCATCCTGTTCGCGGCCCTTGGGCTTGCGCACCAGGGTTTCGGCGACCACATGGCGGTGCATATCAAATGTGTTGTCCAGCACCCAGGTGGCACCGGCCGCATCCTGCTCGACCTTCTGGGTGAACCGGGGATACTTGAGCAATCGTTCCTCGATGCGCTGGCACAGGTCCTGGTAACGAATGCCCGGTTGGAGCACCCAGACACCCACGATCATCATCAGGTTCGACGCACTGTCCATGCGCAGCCAGGCGGTATCAACCTTGCTCATGCGCTCGCCGGTCAGGCCCAGGGAGCCGCCCACCGCTGCGGTCAGGTTGTCACGTACTGCCCCTGCGGCCTTGCCCGCCGACCTGCGGGCTCGCTTGACCGCCGGACCCACGGTCGGGCTGATGCCCCTGGTGGCTTCGGTGGCGATGATGCGGGTAACCATGGATGCTGTCTCCTGACACGTGGCGCAACGCTGTTCCGGCGAAAATACGTGCAGCCGGGCCTGTCTGCACTATTGTGTCGTCAAAAGCGGTCGTAAGATGCTTGCTGACGATCGCGACGGCAACGCCGCGCGAATTCCAAACCTGCACAACCCTAGGAATACCACCCCATGGCCGACCTGAAGAAGCAGTTTGAAGCTGCAGCCGCCAATTCGAAGAACCTGACCGAGCGTCCCGACAACGCGACGCTGCTCAAGATCTATGCCCTGTACAAGCAAGGCAGCGTCGGAGACAACACCGACAAGAAGCCCGGTTTCGGCGACATGGTCGGGCGCGCCAAATGGGACGCGTGGAACGCCTGCAAAGGCACGTCGAAAGACGATGCCATGCAGCAATATGTCGACCTGATCGCCTCGCTGGGCTGAGCGCGCTGGCAGGGCCGTCCGGCCACCGTCAGCCGCCGATCACGCCGCGCTCGCGCAGTGCCTGCAGTTGCGCATCGCTGACCCCGACCTCGCGCAATACCGCGTCGGTATCCTGTCCCAGCGCGGGCGCATTGCGCCGGTGGCTGCCGGGCGTGCGCGACAGCTTGGGCACGAAGCCGGGCACCGATACCGCAGTGCCATCGTCGAGCGTCACGGTAGTCAGCATATCGCGCGCCGCGTAATGCGGGTCGGCCGCGATATCGGCAATCGTGTAGATCCGACCCGCCGGCACCGACGCCTGTTCCAGCGCGCGTAGCACCGCGTGTGCAGGCAACTGCCGGGCCCAGGCACCGATCGCCGCGTCGATTTCGTCGACGCGTGCAACGCGACCGGCGTTGTCCGCCAACGCCGGGTGCCGGCCCAGATCGTCGCGCCCGATCGCATGCATCAGGCGCTTGAAAATACTGTCACCGTTGCCGGCAATGATGGCGTAGGAGCCATCCGAACACTGGTAGGCATTGGTCGGCGCAATGCCGGGCAAGGCGCTGCCCGAGGGCCCGCGCACGGCGCCGAAAACGCCGTATTCGGGCAGCAGGCTTTCCATGCAGTTGAACACGGCCTCGTACAGGGCCATGTCCACAACCTGGCCCAGCCCCTTCGGATGCGCGGCGCTGACGGTCGCATGGCGGTGTTGCAAGGCCATCAGGATACCGATCACGCCGTGCAACGAGGCCAGTGTGTCGCCGATGCTCACGCCCACCCGAACCGGCACCCGTCCGGGTTCGCCGGTAAGGTGGCGCAAACCCCCCATGGCCTCGGCCACGACGCCAAAGCCCGGCCGATCACGGTAGGGACCGGTTTGCCCGTAGCCGCTGATGCGCAGCATGATCAGCGCCGGATTGTCCGCCTGCAACGCGTCCGGCCCCAGCCCCCAGGCCTCCATGGCCCCGGGCCGAAAGTTCTCGATCACCACATCGGCCTGCGCCGCCAACCGGCGCACGATAGCCTGTGCATCGCTCTGGCGAAGGTCCAGCGCCACCGATCGCTTGTTGCGCGACTGCACCTGCCACCAGACCGAGGTGCCGTCCTTGAGCAATCGCCATTTGCGCAGCGGGTCGCCGCCGCCACTCTTGCCGGCCGGATCCGCTGGTGCCTCGATCTTGATCACGTCGGCACCAAAATCGGCCAGGGTCTTGGCCGCGAATGGCCCCGCAATCAATTGCCCCAGTTCGAGCACCTGCAAGCCAGCGAGTGGACCTGCCGACACGGTCATTGCTTCCTGGCCGCCTTCTTCGCAGCCCCCGGCTTGGCACCCGACTTGGGAGCCGCAGCCGGCCCCGGCACCAGTTTGTCCAGCATCTGGGTGATCTCGGCCTCGATCCGGCCCTTGAAGGTGCCGAGCAGAAATCCCAGCTTGGCGTCGAGTTCGAACGTGTCCTTGGTCACCTGCAGTTCGCCCTGCACACCCGAGCGGCTGAAGCACACCTTGTCGGCGGTCCGCCCTTCCTCGTAGGTGCAACTCATGCCCAGGTCGTTCTCGACCTGTTCAGCCCAATCGAATGCGATCTTGCGCGCCGCCGGCAGGCCCAGTGCATGCTTGCGCACGATATGTAGATCAGCCACCGTGAGTTCTCCTGTTTCATTGTGATTGGCTTCGTCGCATCAGCGCATCGCGGCGGTCGCCCGCCGGCAGGTCGGCGATCAGCCTGACCGCATCATAAAACGCCTTCCAGTCGCGCCCCTGTTGTTCGAACAGCGCCTCGAACTGCGGCACCAGTCCATCGTAGGCTGCCTGTGCGCCCAGGCTGGCGTTGTTGGCGTTGGCAATCCAGTTGTCATAACCCGCGTACCCGCCCCACTGCTGCTTGAGCGCCGCGTACCGGTCGTGCAACGCCTGCATCACCGCCTGCTTGCGCAACATCTGCGCGTTGCGGCCCAGCGCCTCGGTATTGCGGTACACCTGCTCCAGTTGTTCGCGTGCCGACAGCACCAATGTGCGGAACGCGCGCCTGCGCCCGTCGTAGACGGCATATTGCGCCCGCACGGCATTCGAAGCCCGGGACTGCAGCCAGCGCTCGCCGCCGAGCCGCTCCACCGCCGTAGCGAACGATTCGTTGAACATGGTGTCGTCGCGCGCGTACAGAACCTGATGCGCCAACTCATGGAAGATCAGTCGTGCCAGCTCCCCTTCCGGGTGGTGGATGAAGGTATTGAGCAGCGGATCACCGCCTGCCCAGTTCATCCAGCCCAGGGTCGAATATGCTGGCACGCCATACACACTGACCTCCATGCCCTGGCCCTTGAGCTGCTCGGCCTCCCTGCGCGCGGAGGCTTCGTCGAAATAGCCGCGATACGTCACGCAGCCCAGCACAGGGAAACACCATGTCTTCAGGGTCAACGACAGCTCCGGCGCGGCCACCACGTTCCACACCACCGCATTGCGGCGCAGATCCGCGTAGTTGCGGTAGCTCGGGTTGTCTGGCAGAGCCAGCTCGGCCACCGCGAAATCACGCATGTGTTGCGCCAGTTGCAAGCGTTCCCTGAGCGCTTGTGGCGTCTGCGGATCGTCCAGCCAGTGGGCCACTGGCCGCGCCGCCCGCATCAACTGCAGGTGACCATTCACCGATTGCCAGTAGTACCGCGTATCGGCGCAGCCGCCGAGCGCCACTATCCCAAGGCCAACCAACAAGCAACGCAGTCGCCCGGCCCATGGTCTGACCTTCGGTCTTACCGCTAGTTCCGTCACCACCGCAGACTGCGCCATGGTTCAATTGTGCTGCAAGCACCCACCATTCGAGCGTCGGGGTCGAAGTTGCGACAACGGCACGATAAGTCGCTTATGCTGCAGTCGGATGCTGCGACTCACCCAGGCCCCCAACCTCGCCATTGCCACACTGTGGGCCGATGCCTTGTGCAACGAAGGTATCGAGGCGAGCGTGCAACGCCAGTTCCTGGTCGGCGTGGCAGGCGAACTGCCGCCGGACCAATGCCTGCCCGAAGTCTGGCTCATGCATGACCAGCAGGAAGCGCGGGGACGCGAACTGCTGCACCATCTGCAGCACGTGCCGCAGCGGCGCTGGCAATGTGTGTGCGGCGAGCTGGTCGAGGGCGGGTTCGAACAATGCTGGAACTGCGGTGCACTGATGCCAGGTTGATGCCGGGGATGTACTTCGCCAGCAGCGCGCGCGCATCGAGCCTGGTCCAATTGTCGGCCGCCGTGATGACGAAGGCCTCATGCAGCACGTCCAGCGTTGACGCCAACAGGACGTTCCTCATTGCAGCACTTTCCGTGGGTTGCGCAGGTTCATGAATGATCAGGCAACACCGCCGTCACCTCGATCTCGACCTTGGCCCGTAGCTCGACCAGCGCGGCCACTTGGACGCAGGTCATGGCCGGGAAGTTGCGCCCCATGACATCGCGATAGACCTGGCCCAGTTCCTTGAGCCGCGCGCTGTACTCGACCCGATCGACGATGTACCAGGTCATACGCACCATGTGCGAGGGGTCCGCGCCCGCCTGCTGCAACACGGCCACGATATTGCGCAATGCCTGCGCCGTCTGGCCGATGAAGTCGTCGGTCTCGAACTGCTGCTGGCCATTCCAGCCGATCTGTCCGCCGACAAATACCTGCGTGCCACGGGCAGCGACGCCATTGGAATAGCCCTTGGCCGGTGCCCAGCCGGGCGGTTGGAGCAATTTCATGGGGATTTCAGTTTGAAACGTTGCAACTTGCCGGTCTCGGTGCGGGGCAGACTGGCGACGAATTCGATCGCGCGCGGATACTTGTAGGGCGCGATACTGGACTTCACATGGTCTTGCAGCGCCTTCACCATCGCGGCATCGCCACTGACACCCGGCTTGAGCACACAAAATGCCTTGACCTGCATGCCGCGCTCGTCGTCCGGAACTCCCACTACCGCGCATTCAGCCACAAACGCATGCTTGAGCAGCGCATCCTCGACCTCGGGCGCACCCACGTTGTAGCCCGAGGTGATGATCATGTCGTCGGTGCGGGCCTGGTAGAAAAAATAGCCATCGACGTCCTGCCTGAACGCATCGCCTGGGTAGTTCCAGCCATCGCGCACATAGTCGGCCTGGCGCGGGTCGTCCAGGTACTTGCAGCCGGTCGGGCCCTTGACCGCCAGCCTGCCGACCGTGCCGATCGGCACCGCATGGCCATCGTCATCGACCACCATGGCGACATAACCCGGCACCACCTTGCCAATGGCGCCGGCGCGAACCGACTGGGGCGGCGACGAGATGAAGATATGGAACATCTCGGTGGCGCCAATGCCGTCCAGGATCTCGATGCCGCTGGCATTCTTCCAGAGCTGGCGGGTTGCGTCGGGCAACGCCTCGCCGGCACTCACGCACAATCGCAACGACGGTCTGCCACGCTGCGCGATCACGCTCTTGAGGTGCGGCGCCATCTGGCGGTAGAAGGTGGGCGCGGTGTAGCAGATCGTTGCTCCCACCTCGAACATCAGCTGCGCCATGCCGTCGGGGGTGTAGGGTTTGGCGGGGAAATATACCGACGCGCCGGCCCACATCGGGAAGATCAGCAAGCCACCCAGACCGAAGGTGAATGCCAGCGGCGGCGAGCCCATGACCACGTCGTCCGGCGTGGCGCACAGCACATGGCGCGGCCAGGCCTCGCAGGCGGCAAGCACGTCGCGGTGGGTATGCACCGCCGCCTTGGGCTTGCCGGTGGTGCCCGAGGTGAACGCCATCAGCGCGATGTCGGTCGCCGCGGTCGCACAAGCGGTGAAAGCGCCGTGCTTGTCGGTGACACGCGCCTCCAGCGAGTCCGATTCATCGGCGCCCACTGTGGCGTTAAACCCGATGATGGTCTTGAGCGCCGGATGCTGCGCCTGCGCCTGCACCAGTTCCTCGCGCAGCGAATCGTCGCACAGGGCCACGGCGGGTTCTGCCTTGTCGATGATGTCGCCCAGTTCCCTGGCGCGCAGCAAGGGCATCGTGGCTACTGCGATCAGGCCGGCCTTCATCACTGCCAGCATGGCCAGCGCCAGCGCAATGGAATTGCCACCCCGCAGCAAAACCCGGTTGCCCGGCACCAGGCCCAGATCCTGCACCAGCACATGGGCGATGCGGTCGACCCGCACGCGGGCCTCGGCATAACTGAGCGACAACGCGTCCGAGCGCAACATCGGAAAATTGGCGAAACCCTTGATCGGCGCCTTGTCCAGCAGTTCCTGCACCAGGTTCAGTTGTTCGGGGAACACCAGTTCGGGTGCATCGAAACACAGCTCCGGCATCCGGCCCGGATCGGGCAATCGGTCGTGGACAAATCGATCCACCTGTGCGGATGCGGCCACTGAAGAAACTTCGTGCTGCGCACTGCGTGATTCGCCCTTGGAGCGGTCCGGCGGGCTCATGCTGCTCCTTTCAATACGGCTTTGCCGATGATGAGTTGTTGTACCTCGGTTGCACCTTCGTAGATGCGTAAAGAACGGATGTCGCGGTACAAGTGCTCGATCGTGTTGCCCACCTGCACCCCCCGGCCGCCATGCATCTGCAGCGCCATGTCGATTACGCGCTGGGCGTTTTCGGTGGCCGCCATCTTGGCCATTGCTGCCTGGGCTGAATAGGCCTGGGCCTGCTCGGGTGTGGCAGTGCCGACGCAGTCGCGCAACCAGGCTGCGCGGTAGGTCAGCAGCGCCGCGGCGTCGATCAGCGCAGCCATGTCGCCGAGCTTGGCCTGGGTCAGCTGGAAATCGGCCAGGTGCTGGCCGAACATCGGCCGTTGCCGGGCAAAGGACACGGCCTCATGCAGGGCCCGCCGCGCCATGCCCAAGGCGGCACCGGCGACCGATGCGCGGAAGATGTCGAGCGTCTGCATCGCCAGCTTGAAGCCGCCTTCGAGCGGGCCGAGCCGGGCACTGGCCGCGACCCGACACTCTTTGAAGCGCAGGCTGGCCAGTGGATGCGGCGCCATCACATGGATTTGCTCCGAATCGTCCAGGCCCTCGGTGCCGGCGTCGACGATGAAGGCGGTGATGCCGCGGGTCCCCTTGGTCGGTTCGGTCTTGGCAAACACGCAGTAGTAATCGGCGATGCCGCCGTTGCTGATCCAGGTCTTGACGCCGTCCAGCATGAAGCCATCCCCGTCCGCGCGGGCGGTGGTGGCCATCGCACCCACATCGGAGCCGGCGTCGGGCTCGCTGAGCGCAAACGCGGCGATCTTGTCGCCACGCGCGACCGCCCCCAGGTACGTCGCCTGCTGCTCGGCGCTGCCGGCCAGCGTGATCGCGCCGCTGCCCAGGCCTTGCATCGCGAATGCGAAGTCGGCCAGCGGGGAGTGAAACGCCAGCGTCTCGCGCAAGATCACCAGCGCGCGGGAGTCGAGCTTTTCCAGCGCACCCCCGAAGGCCTTCGGCACGCAATAGCGCAGCCAGCCCCCGGCACCCAGCAGCGCGACCCAGCGCCGGCAGGCCGCGCGGTCATCAGACTCGTCCACGTCCTGCTGCGGCGCCCACACCAGCAGGCGCACGGCCAGTTCCCGGTGCTGGTCGGAAAAAAACGGCAGCGCGTAATGCGCGGTACTGGAAGCCATGCTTCAATCCCCAGCAAAAACAGGTTTGGATTTGGCGGCGAAGGCCTCGTAGGCCCGCGTGAAGTCCTTCGTCTGCATGCAGATCGCCTGCGCCTGGGCCTCCGCCTCGACCGCCTGCTCGATGGTCATGGCCCATTCCTGCTGCAGCATGGTCTTGGTCATGCCATGCGCAAAGGTCGGCCCGCCAGCGAGTTCAGCTGCGAACGCCTGGGCCTTGGACAGCAGTTCGGCGGGCTCGAACAGCGCATTGAAGAAGCCCCAGGCCAGCCCTTCCTGGGCCGTCATGGCGCGCCCGCTGAACAACAATTCGCTGGCGCGACCCTGTCCGATCACCCGGGGCAACAAGGCGCAGGCACCCATGTCTGCGCCAGCCAGGCCAACCCGGGTGAACAGGTATGCGGTGCGGGTGGACGGCGTGCCGTAGCGAATGTCGCAGGCCAGCGCCAGCATGGCGCCCGCGCCGGCGCAGATGCCATCGATGGCGCCGACAACCGGCTGCGGGCAGTTGCGCATGGTCTTGACCAGATCGCCGGTCATGCGGGTGAACTCCAGCAACTCGGGCATGCTCATCCTGGTCAGCGGCCCGATGATCTCGTGCACATCACCACCGGAGCAGAAATTGCCGCCAGCGCCGGTGACCACCACCACCTTGATGTCGGTGCTGCGTCGCAAGGCGTCGAACAGCTGGCACAACTCGGCATAGGAGTCAAAGGTCAACGGGTTCTTGCGCTCGGGCCGGTTCAAGGTGATGGTGCCCACACCATCGGCGCAACTCCAGGAAAAATGGCGCGCCTGGAATGCCGCGGTTGCGTCGTAACGGCTGCGCATGGGATTGCCGGCACCAATGTAATGTTTCATGGGGTTTCCTTGATCTTTGGTTGGCTCTTTTGCTTGACCTTGCCCAGCAGCCGGTGCAAGGAGTCGACCTCGCGCACGCTCAAGCCGCTGAAAGCATCGACTACCCAGGTCTCGTGGGCCTGCGCCATGATCGCGAACTGGGCACGGCCACGAGCGGTCAGGCACACCCGGTAGGCACGCCGGTCGCCCGGCACCTGGACCCGCTCGACCAGGTCTTCCTGCACCAGCTGGTCGGTGATGCCGGTGATGTTGCCACCGGTGACCATCATGCGGCGCGACAATTCGTTCATCTTCAGGCCTTCGGGCGCGCGTTCGAGTTGCGCCATCAGGTCAAAGCGCGGCAACGTCATGTCGAACTGGTCGCGCAATGTGCCGCGGATACGGGTCTCGATCAACTGGGTACAGGTCAAAAGGCGCAGCCACAAACGCAACTCCTGCGGATGCTCGGCTGCCGAGGTTCCGATGAGCCGGGCTTCCTTGTCCATGGTCAGAATCCCTGCGCCTTTGCCTCGGCGTCGGCCGCGGCCAGTGCGCTGCCGGCCCCTGCGGCCTGTTGCACCTTGGCCGTCTCGCGGTAGAGCTGGTCACGCCCGCTCCAGTATGGTCGCGGCCATTGCACCTGCGGCGACTGCAACGCGGCCGTCTCGTGCAGCGTCCATGCCGGATCGGCCAGGTGCGGTCGCGCGATGGCGCACAGGTCGGCCCGGCCCGCTGCGATGATGCTGTTGACCTGATCGGCCTGGGTGATGGCGCCCACGGCGATGGTGCGAATCCCGGCCTCGTTACGGATGCGATCGGCAAACGGCGTCTGGTACATCCGGCCATACACCGGTTGCGCATCGCGCGTGGTCTGGCCGGACGATACGTCGATCATGTCGCAGCCGGCGGCCTTGAACAGATGGGCAATCTGCACCGCGTCGTCCGCGTCTGTGCCGCCCGCCGCCCAGTCGTGCGCCGATATGCGCACGCTCATGGGCTTGTCCTGCGGCCAGACTGCGCGCATCGCACGGAAAACCTCGAGCGGAAAGCGGCAGCGGTTTTCCAGACCCCCGCTGCCCTGTCCGCCATACGCGTCGGTACGCCGGTTGGTCAACGGGCTGATGAAACTGGCCAGCAGGTAGCCATGCGCGCAATGCAGCTCGAGCCAATCAAATCGGGCTGCGGCCGCACGCCGGGTCGACGCGACGAACGCATTGCACAGGCGCTGCATGTCCTGTTCAGTCATCGCGACCGGCGTCTGGTTCTGCGCGCCATAGGCTACGCTGCTGGCCGCCAGCAAGGGCCAATTCGCATCCGGGCCGTCAGCGGGCAACGGCTCATCGGCCCGCTCCCACCCGACCTGGGTCGAACCCTTCGGTCCGCTATGCCCGAGCTGCAGGCCGATCAGCGCGGAGCTCTGCGCATGCACGAAGTCAACGATGCGTTGCAGAGCGTGCTGCTGCATATCGTTCCACAGGCCGGTGCAGCCGGGCGTGATGCGGCCTTCGGGAGTGGGGCTGGTCATCTCGACCATCACCATCGCCGCGCCGCCAAGTGCCCGTGCCCCCAGGTGCACCAGATGGAAATCCCGCACCACGCCATCGACCGCGCAGTAGGTAGCCATCGGCGAGACCACGATGCGGTTCTTCAACCGGGCTCCGCGTATCTGTAACGGCAGCAGCATGGGGGGCAGCGCCGGCGCCGCCGCAACGGGCGCGTCCTGTGTGTCCTGCCCGTCCGGTGCCGGCTGGTGGCGTGCCATCCATTGCTCGAAGCCGCCGAGCCAGCGCGCGTCGCGCAGGCGCAGGTTCTCGTGGCTGATGCGTTGCGACCGGGTCAGCAGCGAATACGCGAACTGTTCAATCTGCATGCCGGTGTAGCGCGTCACGTTTTCGAACCATTCGGTCGAATTGCGCGCGGCATTCTGGATCTTGAACACCTCGACGCTGCGCCGGTCCTCGTAGCGCTGCAGCAGCGCATCCATGTTGGCGGTGGCGCCGGGCTGGGCAAAGGTGTTGGCCAGATCGATCGCGTCTTCCAGCGCCAGCTTGGTGCCACTGCCAATCGAGAAATGCGCGGTATGCGCGGCATCGCCCATCAGTACGACCGGGACCCGCCCGTGCGGCAAGTCGACATGGTGCACCCAGGTCCTGCACATGACGCGCGGAAAACGGATCCAGTTCGCCGAACCACGCAGATGGGTGGCGTTGTTGATCAGCGCATGGCCGTCGAGATACTTGGCGAACAGTTTTTCGCAAAAAGCCACGGCCTGCGCCGGCTCCATGTCCTGCAGGCCATGCGCCTGCCAGACTTCCTGCGGCGTCTCGACGATGAACGTGGCGGTCGTATCGTCGAACTTATAGGCATGGGCCTGAAACCAGCCGTGTTCGGTCTGCTCGAAGGCAAAGGTGAATGCGTCGAAGGTCTTGTGGGTGCCCAGCCAGACGAAGCGACACAGGCGCGTATCGATGTCAGGCTGGTAGACCTGCGCATAGCGCGTGCGGATGCGGCTGTTCAGGCCATCGCAGGCGATCACCAGATCGGCCTGGTATTCGGTGGCCAGCGCCTGGTCGTCCGCAATGTCCTTCTCGAACTCCAGTTCCACCCCCACGGCCATACAGCGTTGCTGCAGGATGTTGAGCAGGTGCTTGCGGCCGATGCCGCAAAAACCGTGTCCACCCGAGCGCACGCTGCGTCCCTTGAAGAACACCTCGATGTCGTCCCAGTGGTTGAGCGCGTCGCCGATCAGCTGCGCACTCGGCGGATCCGCTTGCGCGAGATTCTCCAGTGTCTGGTCCGACAACACGACGCCCCAGCCGAAGGTATCGAACGGCTTGTTGCGCTCCACCACCACGACCCGGTGGGACGGGTCCTGCAACTTCATCAGCAAGCCGAAATACAGACCGGCCGGCCCACCACCAATGCATAGGATATTCATGACAAAATAGTTTATGCCTAAACGAAAACCTGTCAAGCAGGAAGTCGCCTTTGCGCGCAGCGATTGACGAATCCAACCCATGGCGCAAGAATTGCGCCTATGGAGCACTTGATCCGTTCCGCCGAGTCACAGCTGGCGCGATTGAATGTGCCCCTCTGTCTGCGCCTGCCGGGCGGTCGCCTGGTTGGCCCGAGCCGTGCCGGCGTGACACTGGAGTTTTCGCGCTGGCCGGCGGTCGCGCTGCTGGCGGCCGGCAAAATCGGCAAGATAGCGGAGGGTTTTGTCGAAGACCACATCCGCATCAAGGGCGCGATGCGTGACGTCATGGACGTGGCCGCGAAGCTGCTGCCCGCATCCCCAGTGCCCGAGCGCGCCGCCTGGTGGACCCGCGCTGCGCGCCGGGTTCGCTCGGCCGCCGCCCACTCGATCGAGCGCGACGCAGCGCAGGTGAGGTTCCACTACGATGTGAGTGATGACTTCTATGCGTTGTGGCTGGACCCGAAGCGGGTTTACTCCTGCGCTTATTTCGCCCAGCCGTCCATGACGCTGGCGCAAGCGCAAGAGGCCAAACTCGACCTCATCTGTCGCAAACTGATGCTGCGCCAGGGCGAGCGATTCCTGGACATCGGTGCTGGCTGGGGCGGCTTGCTGCTGTGGGCCGTCGAGCACTACGGTGTCGATGCAACCGGCATCACGCTGTCGAAAAACCAGCACGCGTATGTCGCGCAATTGATCCGCGACAGGGGTCTGGAGGGCCGGGTCCGGATGCTGCTGTGCGACTACCGCGACCTGCAGGCAGCCTCCCCATTCGACAAGATCGCGTCGGTCGGCATGATCGAGCATGTCGGTCAGGCCAATCTGGGTGCCTATTTCCGGAAAATATTCCAGTTGTTGGCGCCAGGTGGCCTGGTGCTCAACCATGGCATCACCGCGGCCGGCCCGCAGGCCGGGCAGTTGGGCGCCGGCATTGGCGACTTCATCGAGAAATACATCTTCCCTGGTGGCGAGTTGCAACATGTGAGCCAGTTGCTGGACGAGGGCGCGGGTGCCGGACTGGAGATGCTCGACACCGAGAACCTGCGCCCGCATTACGCGCGCACCTTGTGGGCCTGGTCCGATGGGTTGGAATCCCGACTGGAGCAGGCCCTGGTCGCGCTGCGTTCCAACGGCAGTTCCCAGGCACAGACCGAGCGGATGTTGCGCGCCTACCGGCTGTACCTGGCCGGCAGCGCCCTGAGTTTCGAGCGCGGCTGGTTGTCGCTTCACCAGATACTGGCTGCACGTCCGGACGAGGGGGGCCCATTCGACAGTCCGCCAGGCGCGCAGTCGCGTTACCCGTTCACCCGCAAATACATGTACCCTTGAACCGATGGCCCGCCATCCGCGCAGGCTGAAACAATTTCAGGAAGTCGGTGCCAGCCCATGTTGTATGTATTCAAATCCAAAGCCACGGGCGATGTGATCATGCTGCAGGCCAATGGCGAGCGCATCCTGCAGATCATCGGCAAGGACCCGGGTCCCAAGGGCATCGTGCTGCCGCAACAGATGCCCGCCGCGATCGCTGCACTGGAACAGGCCATTTCCCAGGCGCAAACCGCCCAGGCAGTTCAGACCGACACATCCGACCAGCCGGACGACACGCCCACCGCTGACCGTGTATCCCTGCGCCAGCGCGCCGTGCCATTCATCGACATGCTCAAACGCTGCCACAAGGCCGACACGGAAATCGTCTGGGGGGTATGAGCCGCCGGGCCGCTCCCAAGGCGAATTCCGCAGTGCGCAGCACGCAGGGTAGTCCGGTGAGCCGCCGGGCCGCTCCCAAGGCGAATTCCGCAGTGCGCAGCACGCAGGGTCGTCAGCGAGCCGCCGGGCCGCTCCCCACCACGCGCAGTGGCGGACCCACGGAACCATCAGTCGGCAAATTGCTTGGCCGCCTCGATCACCGGCTTGAGCTTGGCCATTTCCGCCGCCACAAAGGCCTTGTGCGCGGCTGGTTCCAGGCGCCCATCGGTAACGACCAGCGCACCCAATGCTTCCTGCTTCTTGATGAAATCGGGGTCCTTGAGCGCCAGCTTCAGGCCGTCGTTGATCTGCTTGAGGACGGCTGGCGGGGTGCCCTTGGGCGCGTACAGCCCGTGCCAGATTGTCAGGTCAAAGCCCTTGAGGCCCATTTCCTGCAGCGTCGGGTAGTCCTTGAGCAACTTGTGCTTGGACAGCGGTTTGGCGGTCGTGACCGCAAACGCCTTGACGCGACCGGACTCGATCTGGCCGGTGGTGTTGGTGGTCTGGTCGCACATCAGGTCGACCTGGCCGCCGAGCAGCGCGTTCATCGCCGGGCCGGTGCCGCCATACGGAATCGTCGTCATGGCCTCGTTGGCCTTGATGGCCGACTGCCACATCAGGCTGCACAGGTGCGATGCCGAGCCCAGGCCGGCGTGCGCCATGTTCAGTTTGCCGGCGTTGGCCTTGATGTAGTTCTCGAAATCGCGGTAGGTGTTGGCTGCCAGCTGTGGTTTACCAATCAGCGTCATCGGCACCTCGTTGACCATGCCCAGAAACTCGAAGTCCTCCAGCGGCTTGTAGCCGATCTTCTTGTACAGCGCCGGGGTCGCCGCCATGCCGATATGGAACAGCAGCAGCGTATGGCCATCCGGCGCCGCTCGGGCCACCTTGGTGGCCCCGATCGTGCCGCCAGCACCTGCCGCGTTCTCGACGACGAAATTGGCGCCACCGCCCATCGCCTTGCGCATGGCTTCACCGAGCTGGCGCGCCACCAGGTCGGTCGGACCACCGGCAGCGAAAGGCACCACGATGGAGATCGGACGCGAACCCGGGTAGGTTTGCGCGTTGGCCAGCAGCGCTGTTGCGGCCGCCGCGATGACAAGTAGACGTTTCATGGGACTCGATGGAGAAAAAGTTGAGGAAACCGCAAGTGTACGGACCGCCGTCCCTCGCCGCATCAAGGTATCTACCAATAAGCCCATCGCCCGGGTATCAAACTACCCGCAATCCCACACTCATTTGTAACTGCGCGCGTCCTCGATCACCTTGCCGTCGTTGGGCAGGCTGCCCGGCAAAACCAGCTCGACATCGCCACGCAGCTTGGTCACTTCACGAATCGCCGCACCGATCTTCTCGATCAGTCCATCCGGCCCGCTGCAGGCGGTCTCGACCTGCAGGGTCATGGTGTCGTTGGCCATTTCACCGCGCACCACCAATCGCGCCTTGGCCACTTCGGGAAATCGCTTCGCAATCGCCTGGACCTGGCCCGGATGCACGAACATGCCACGGATCTTGGTGGTCTGGTCGGCGCGACCCAACCAGCCCTTGATGCGGGCATTGGTGCGTCCGCTCGGGCACGGGCCGGGCAGGATCGCACTCAGGTCGCCGGTGCCGAAACGGATCAACGGATACGCCGGGTTCAGGCTGGTCACCACCAGTTCACCGACCTCGCCCTCGGGCACCGGGTCACCGGTACCCGGGCGCACGATCTCGACCAGCACCGACTCGTCCAGCACCAGGCCTTCACGAGCCTGTGTCTCATAGGCGATCAGGCCCAGATCAGCGGTGGCGAAACACTGGTAGCCCTGAACGCCGCGAGCCAGGAACCAGTCGCGCAGGCTCGGAGGGTAGGCCTCGCCACCAAAAAGCGCCTTCGTCACGCTTGGCAGCGCAACCTCCATTGCGGCCGCCTTTTCGACAATGATCTTCAGGAAACTCGGGGTACCGATGTAGCCGGCCGGGCGCAACTCGGCCATCGACTGCACCTGCTGTTCGGTTTGCCCGGTGCCGGCAGCAAACACGGTGCACCCCAGCGCGTGCGCGCCGGTTTCCATCATCGATCCGGCTGGCACGAAGTGGTAGCTGAAAGAGTTGTGGATCAGCTCGCCGGGCCGAAAACCTGCGGCAAACATCGCGCGCGCCATGCGCCAGTAGTCGCTCGCGCGGCCTTCAGGCTCGTAGATCGGTCCCGGGCTGGCAAAGACACGCGGCATCTGGGCGCCAAAGCCGATTGCGGAAAAACCACCGAACGGTGACTGCGCTCGCTGGGCCTGCTGGCGCTCGAGCAGCTCGTGCTTGCGTGTCACCGGCAGCGCGGCCAGTGCCTTGCGGCTGGTGATGGATGCGCCGTCCACACCATGCAGGATCTGCGCGAACGCCGGGCTGCTGCGTTGCGCATGCCCGACCTGGCCCGGCAAGGCATGGAGCAACGCGGCTTCACGCCGCGCCGGTTCGCGGGTTTCGAGCTGATCGTAATAGGCTTGCATTGGATCGTAGTGCCTCACAGAAAATGGGATGGGTTCAGGCCAGCCAGCGTTTGCGCCGCTTGTAGCTCTTGACATCCTTGAACGACTTGCGTTCGCCGCCGCCCATGCCCAGGTAGAACTCCTTGACGTCCTCGTTGTCGCGCAAATCTTTCGCAACGCCATCCATCACGACACGGCCACTCTCCATGATGTAGCCGTAGTCGGCGTACTTCAGTGCCATATTGGTGTTCTGCTCGGCCAACAGGAAGGTGACCTTCTCCTTGGTATTGAGGTCGCGCACGATGTTGAACACTTCCTCCACCAGTTGCGGCGCCAGACCCATCGAGGGCTCGTCCAGCAGCACCATCGTCGGGCTGGCCATCAGGGCGCGCCCGATCGCGCACATCTGCTGCTCGCCACCCGAGGTATAGGCCGCCTGGCTGGTGCGCCGGGTCTTGAGGCGGGGGAAATAGGTGTAGACCTTGTCCAGGTTGCGCGCGATCTCGGCCTTGTCCTTGCGCGTGTAGGAGCCTGTCATCAGGTTCTCCTCGATCGTCAGGTGGGCAAAGCAGTGCCGCCCTTCCATGACCTGCACCACGCCACGCTCGACCAGGTCCGACGGCGACAGATTCTCGATGCGGTCACCACGCAGTTCGATCGAGCCCTTGGTGACCTCGCCGCGCTCGCCCTTGAGCAGGTTCGAGATGGCGCGCAGCGTGGTGGTCTTGCCGGCGCCATTGCCGCCCAGGATCGCTACGATCTTGCCATCGGGAACCTGGAGCGAGACGCCCTTGAGGACCAGGATGACATGGTTGTAGATGACCTCGATGCCATTGACATTGAGGACGATGTCAGAAGTACTCATGAACGATTCCGTGTAAAGGTTGCGTGGCCAACTGAAAGGTCAGGGATGCTGCCCTTTCAGTTGGCGGCTCGTCGCCGAGCCGCCGCCGGGCCAACCGGATTGCCATGGGCAAGCCGGTCGGCCCTTGGCACATCAGGACTGGCAGTCCGCTGGCGAACGACGGGTCAGCTTCCCGTCGGCCGCGTATTTGTCGGCCGATGCCTTGACCATGGGCTTGATGATCTGGTCGTCCGCCTGCAGCCAGTCAGACACCCAGACGAACTTGGAGCCATCCCAGGCATGCACACGGGCCGCTGCCGATCCCATATGGTCCGCGCAACTGGTGGAGACAGGTCGCATCACACCCTTAAATCCCAGCGCGTCAAGCTTGGCCTGGGTCAGGTTCAGGTTCTCGTAGCCCCAGCGCGCCTGTTCTCCGGTCATGACTTTGCCCTTGCCGAATCGCTCTTGCGCAGCACGCACACCTTCCACTGCGAGCATGGCGCCCACCACGCCGCGCATGTACAACACCGAACCCACCTCATCCTTGGGGCCAGTCCCCTCGGCCTTGGCGTGTACCTTCGTCAGGATTTCCCCTACCACAGCAGATCCCGGTTCGGCACCGTGTTGCATCATCACAGCGTTGTAGCCTTTCGCTCCCTGAGCCACGTCCTTGAGATCGGGTTCAGCACCAGACCACCATGTGCCAATCATCTTCTCGCGCGGGTAACCCGTAGCCACCGCTTCTTTGATCGAGGTGCCCGTCATCACGCCCCAAGTCTGGAGAACCACCCAGTCGGGTCGTTGCTGTCGAACCTGCAGCCAGATCGCTTTTTGTTCGATGCCGGGCGCGGGAATGGGCAGCAACTGCAGCGTGAAGCCGTGCATGGCAGCCCGCTCCTGCATGATGGGGAGCAGTTCCTTGCCGAAAGGACTGTCATGGTAGCCGACGGCGATCTTCTTTCCCTTAAGCTTGTCCCAACCACCTTCTTTGTTGGCGATGTGCTTGAGCGCGGTATCGCCAGCAACCCAGTAATGACCAATAAGAGGGAAATTCCACTTGAACACACCACCATCAGCCGAATCGCTGCGGCCATATCCCGACGTGATCATGGGGATCTTGTCGTTGGGCACCTTCTCGGTCAGGGCAAACGTGATTCCTGTGGACAAAGGCTGGAACACTGTGGCGCCGCCGTGCTTGCCCTTGAGGCGTTCGTAACATTCCACGCCACGATCGGTCGCATACGCAGTCTCGCATTCCTCAACCAAGGTCTTCACCCCGTTGATACCGCCACGCGCATTCACGAGCTTCATATAGTCGTTGTGTCCATTGGCCCAAGGGGCTGCATTGGGCGCCACAGGACCTGTCCGGCCAGACAGCACGGGGAAAAACTGCATCTTTTCCTGCGCAGTGGCCGGCGTCACCAGCAACGCTGAGGACAATCCGACGCAGGCTGCCGAGATGGCACAAACAATATTACGTAGCTTCATTTCGTTCGTCTCCTGTAAATATCAAACACACACACAAAACCATGGGCCCTTCAGTACAACGCGTCTGCATGTCCAGCGCATCGGGGCCAGTCCCATCGGGATCAGCCCCAGACGCCCGCAATACAGACCCAGCGAGCTCAGTGCGGGAAGGGCCACAGCCGCAACTTCTGTTTTCCAATGCTCCACAACCTTGCCAGCCCGTGCGGTTCCACGATCAGGAACCATACGATCAAAGACCCAAAGATCATCAATTCGGTGTGCGACACGGCAGCGGTGGAGATATCCACACCGACCAGCGCGCCGGCCCACGGCAGGAACTGGTTCAGGAAAATCGGCAGCACGACGATGAACGCGGCGCCAAAGAAGCTGCCCATGATCGAACCCATGCCACCAATGATCACCATGAACAGCAACTGGAACGAGCGGTCGATCGAGAACGCCGCCGGCTCCCACGAACCCAGGTGCACGAAGCCCCATAGGCCGCCGGCCACGCCGATGATGAAAGAGCTCACGGCAAATGCACTGAGCTTGGCGTACATCGGACGGATGCCGATCACCGCTGCCGCAACATCCATGTCGCGGATCGCCATCCACTCACGGCCGATCGCCGAACGCACCAGGTTCTTCGCCAGCAACGCGAACACCACCAGAAATCCCAGACAGAACAGGTACTTGTCGACCGGGGAGTTGATGGTCCAGCCCAGCACCTGCAGGTTGGATATCGAGACCGAACCCGATGCGGTATTGTTGGTGAACCAGCCGACGCGCAGGAACGCCCAGTCGCAGAAGAACTGCGCCGCCAGGGTGGCCACGGCCAGGTACAGACCCTTGACGCGCAGGCTGGGAATGCCAAATACGATCCCCACCAGCGTGGCGAAGAATCCGCCCGACAACAGCGACACGATGAGCGGCATGCCCTCGATGCGGATCTGCGTGTTGTAGGCCGCATAGGCGCCCACCGCCATGAAGGCGCCCGATCCCAGCGAGATCTGGCCGCAATATCCGACCAGCACATTGACGCCGATCGCGGCCAGCGCGAGGATCAGGAACGGGATCAGGATGGCGCGGAACATGTATTCGTCCACCAGCAGTGGCACGCCGACAAACGCGAACGCGATCAGCGCCAGGATCATCCAGCGGTCCTGCGCGATCGGGAAGATCTGCTGGTCCGTCCGGTAGGACGTCTTGAACTGGCCATTTTCTCGGTAGAACATATCGTTGTCTTTATGGGTTCAGAAGGGCAGCGGCACGCAACGGGAACTCGTCGCAGCCATCAAACGCGATCAATGATCTTCTCGCCAAACAGTCCCTGCGGCCGGAACAGCAGGAACACCAAAGCCAGCATGTAGGCAAACCAGATCTCGATGCCGCCGCCGACGAACGGCCCCAGATACACCTCCGACAACTTCTCGCCGACGCCGATGATCAGGCCGCCGATGATGGCGCCCGGAACCGATGTCAGGCCGCCCAGGATGATTACCGGCAAGGCGCGCAGCGCCACGGTGGTGAGCGAGAACTGCACGCCCAGCTTGGAGCCCCAGATCACACCGGCCACCAGCGCGGTGATACCGGCGACGAACCACACGATGACCCAGATCCGGCTGAGCTTGATGCCGATCGACTGCGCCGCCTGGTGGTCGTCGGCCACCGCACGCAACGCCCGACCAGTGCTGGTTTTCTGGAAAAACAGCGACAACGCAGCCACCAGCAGGGCCGCTACGCAGGCCGCGTACACGTCCTCCAGACTGACCAGGATGCCGCCCTGGAACGTGTCCTGGAACAGGAACAGCGGCTCCTTGGGCATGCCGACGTCGATCTGGTAAATATTGCTGCCGAAAATCGTCTGCCCAAAGCCGTCGAGGAAGTAGGTGATGCCCAACGTGGCCATCAGCAGTGTCACGCCCTCCTGGTTGACCAGATGGCGCAGCACCAGCCGTTCGATCAGCCAGGCCAACACGAACATCACCGCGGCGGCCAGCATGAACGCGATCAGGTTGCCAACGAACTTGCTCTCCAGCCCGAGCCAGCCCGGAACCCATTCGGCGAACCGGGCCATCGCCAGCGCGGCGAACAACACCATCGCGCCCTGTGCGAAGTTGAATACGCCGGACGCCTTGAAGATCAGCACAAAGCCGAGCGCCACCAGCGAGTACAGCATGCCGGCCATCAGGCCGCCGATCAGGGTTTCAATGAAAAAAGCCATGTACTGTCTCCGCTTTCAGTGGCTGGTGCCCAGATAGGCACTGATGACTTCTTCGTTCTCGCGCACTTCGCGTGGCGTGCCGTCGCCGATCTTCTTGCCGTAGTCGAGCACGACGACCCGGTCGGAGATGTCCATGACCACGCCCATGTCGTGCTCGATCAGCACGATGGTGGTGCCATACTCGTCGTTCACATCCAGGATGAAGCGGCTCATGTCCTGCTTCTCCTCCAGATTCATGCCGGCCATGGGCTCGTCGAGCAGCAACACCTGCGGCTCCATCGCCAGCGCCCGGCCCAGGTCGACGCGTTTTTGCAGGCCATACGGCAACTGGCCGACCGGCGTTTTGCGGTAAGCCTGGATCTCCAGGAAGTCGACGATGCGCTCGACGAACGCGCGGTGCGTCTCCTCCTCGCGCTGGGCCGGGCCGATGCGCAGCGCCTGCATGAAGAGGTTGCTCTTGATGCGCAGGTTGCGCCCGGTCATGATGTTGTCGATCACACTCATACCCTTGAACAGCGCCAGGTTCTGGAACGTGCGCGCGATGCCCATTTCGGCCACCTGTCGGCTGTTCATGTGCTTGAAGGTCTGGCCGCGAAAACTGATCTCGCCTTTTTGCGGCGTGTAGACGCCGTTGATGCAGTTGAGCATCGAACTCTTGCCCGCGCCGTTGGGGCCGATGATGGCGCGCACCTCGTGCTCGCGCACGTCGAAGCTGATGTCGGTGAGGGCCTTGACGCCGCCGAAGGCCAGGCTGATGTTCCTGACTTCCAGAATCACGTCGCCGATGCGGCGCCCCGCTACCGCCGTTCGCCCTGAGCCTGTCGAAGGGCTGGCCTCGGCGAGCTGGGCTTCGACAGGCTCAGCCCGAACGGTCATCGAGGCTGTGTTCATGCCGCCGCCTTCACCACCGGCAAGGTCTTCACGTCGACGATTTTCAGCGTGGCCGAAACACTGCCGCTGCGGCCGTCCTCGAACTTCATCGCGGTGTCGATGAACTGCTCTTGCTTGCCGGCGTACAGCGCATCAACCAGCACCTGGTACTTCTCGCCGATGGCGCCGCGCCGCACCTTGCGCGTTCGCGTCAACTCGCCGTCGTCGGCATCGAGCTCCTTGTGCAGCACCAGGAAACGGCTGATCTGGCCGCCCGCCAGCTTCTCGTCGGCCGCCAGGTCGGCATTGACCTTGGTCACGCAGTCGGCGATCAGGGCATGCACCTCGGGCTTGCCCGCCAGGTCGGTGTAGCCGGCATACGGCAGGTTGCGCCGCTCGGCCCAGTTGCCCACCGCCTCGAAGTCGATGTTGACGAAGGCGCAGACCGTGTCGCGG
>JAYUQC010000072.1:0-13787 GCA_043759735.1 Rhodoferax sp. | reverse complement strand
GAAAACGCCGGGCCGCTCCCAAGTTTTCTGGCACCCCCTCGGGGGGCCTGGCGAAGCCAGGGCTGGGGGCGCTCTCAGACCAGCAGGTCGTGCAGGCTGCGCGCGATGACCTTGGTTGCGCGGCGCAGGTCTTCGAGTTCGAGCCGCTCATCGGCGCGCTTGGCATGTGATTCGAGCACCGTGCGCGGCCCGGCACCGTAGATGACACCCGGGATGCCGGCCTCGCAGAAGAGTCGCACGTCGGTGTACAGCGGGGTTCCCAGCGCCGGAATCGGCTCGCCGAACACCTGTTCGCCATGTTTCTGGATCGCCTGCACCAGCGGCTTGTTGCCGGGCAGCGGCCGCATCGCCTTGGCCAGCAGCATGCGCCGGATGTCGACCGTGATACCGGGTATCTTCGCCGCGGTCTCGCGGATGATGCGATGCAGCGTGGCCTCGACCTCGGCCGGGTTTTCCTCCGGGATCATGCGCCGATCGAGTTTGAAGCTGACGCGTCCGGGCACGACGTTGGTGTTGGTGCCGCCTGCGATCATGCCGACGTTCAGATAGGGATGGGTGATGCCCTGGACCTGCGACGTGATCGATTGATAAAGCGCGTTTTGCGCGTACAGCGCGGTGAGGATCGTGACGGCCGCCTGGATCGCATCGACGCCGGATGCCGGAATGGCCGCATGCGCCATCTTGCCGTGCACGGTCACCTCCATCTGCAGGCAGCCGTTGTGTGCGGTGATGACCTGGTAGCTGAATCCGGCGGCGATCATCAGGTCGGGCCGGATGATGTTGCGCCGGAGCAGCCAGGCGGGGCCGATCTCGCCGCCGAATTCCTCGTCGTACGTGAACAGCAACTCCACGCTGCCGCGCTGCGGCCGCGCCACCGCCTCGAGCGCACGTACCGCGAAGGTGTAGCTGGAGAAGTCGCACTTGCTGACAGCTGCTGCCCGGCCGTAAATCCTGCCCTCGACGATCTCGCCGCCATAAGGGTCATGGGTCCAGCCTTCGCCCGGCGGCACCACGTCGCCGTGGGCGTTGAGCAGGATGGTCAGGCCCGGGCCATATGTGCGCCGCGCGACCAGGTTGGTTACCGATTCCATGCCGACAGCCTGCACCTCGGCCAATGGCACCGGGTGTTGCTCGGCCTCGATGCCCATCGCCTGCAGCAACTGCGCGGTGCGCTCGGCATGTGGTGCATTGTTGCCGGGGGGCGTGTCGGTAGGCACCCGGATCAGCTCTTGCAGGAAACGGACCTGTTCGTCGAAATGCTGGTCGATCCAGGCGTCCAGTTGCGTGTAGGTTGTCATGGTGGATGCGGGTTTCAAATGTCTGCAGCGGTTGCCTGCAGCAGGTTCAGGAAGGCCTGAATCGCCAGCTCCATGTCGTCGCTGGTGGTCGATTCGAGCGGGTTGTGGCTGATGCCGGCGTTCTGGCCGCGCACAAACAGCATTGCCTGGGGCATGACCTCATGCAGCTTCATCGCATCGTGGCCGGCGCCACTGGTCATGCGGTGCAGTGGCACGCCGAGCGCGTCGACCGCGCGCTCCCAGTTTGCCTGCCAGGCCGGTGCGCTGGGTGCCGCGGACGCGCGCATGGTCTGCTCCAGCGTGTAGCGCAATTGCCGGCGCTCGCACACGCTGTGCAACTCGGCCAGTACATCGCGCTCCAGTGCATCGCGCTGGGCGTCAGTCGGCGCGCGCATGTCGAGCGAAAAATGGCAGCGTCCCGGCACCACGTTGATGGATCCGGATGGCACCTGCAGTTGGCCGACGGTGGCGACCGAATCGACATCCTGCGCGGCCCGCCGTTCGGTGGCCAGAACCACCTGCGCGGCGCCGGCGGCCGCGTCGCTGCGCCGGTCCATGGGCGTGGTGCCGGCGTGGCAGGCGGTGCCGATCAGCTCGACCCGGTAGCGCACGCTGCCATTGATCGAGGTGACGACGGCCAGCGGAAGGTCCATTTCGGCAAGCACCGGACCCTGCTCGATATGCACCTCGACAAAACCCAGGTATGTGGCCGGATCGCGCTTGAGCGCGGCAATGTCCTGGATGCGCAGACCGGCATGTTCCATCGCCTGCTGCATCGTGATGCCATCGGCGTCCTTTTGTGTCAGCCATTCGCTGCGGAATTCGCCGATCAGGGCACCTGAACCCAGGAAGGTGGCCTGGTAGCGCTGGCCTTCTTCTTCCGCGAAACCAACGACCTCCAGGTCGAACGGCAAACGGGAGTTGGTGCGGTGCAACTCGCGCACACCGGCCATGGGAACGAAGATGCCCAGCCGGCCATCGTATTTGCCGCCGTTGCGCACTGTGTCGTAGTGGCTGCCGGTCATCAGCGTTGGTGCGCCCGGCTTGTCGGCCCGATAGCGCCCCACGACATTGCCGACCGCGTCAATGGCCACGGTATCGAACCCGCACTGTTGCATCTGCGCTGCGATCTGCGCGGCGCAGGCGCGGTGCGCGTCGGTCAGGTAGGTGACCGTGAGTTGGCCTTTTTCCACATAGCCCGGATCGGAAAACTGGCTCAATTGCTCGTGCCAGTCCCAGATCAGGTTACCCAATACCGGCGTGATGCCCAATTTGTCGTTCAGCCGCAATTCGACGATGCGGTGGATGTTGCGCAGGCACTCCTGCAATTCGGCCTGCGGATGGTGGTATAGCCGTCGCTCGAAGGTGTCGAGGATCTCGCGCTTGGACAGCCCTTCGCCACGAGGACCCCGCACCGCCAGGATGAACGGGAAGCCGAACCGGGACGCATAGTCGGCATTGAGTTGCGCGATCCGGGCCAGTTCTTGCGGCGTGCATTGGGCAAGCCCCGCCTTGTTCTGCTCGTTGCTCGATTCGGCGGTCAGCGCGTTATCGCGCATCGCCTTGCCGGCAAGTTCCGGGTGCGCCCGCACCAGGGCCAGCTGTTGCTCACGGGGCGCCGCCTGCACCACACGGGCCATGCAGTGCTTGAAGTGCGCCGGCGAGCGGAACGGTCGGCTGGCCAACGCCTGTTCGGCGATCCAGGGTGAATGCTCGTACAGGCCGTCGACCATGGACAGGGCCTGCGCAAACGACGCGTCGTTGAGTTGTTGCAGTGTGAAAGTGGCCATCGTGGTTAGGCGGTTGCATCAGCCGGGGTAGGGGTGCGCGTGGTTCCAATGGCGCGCGATATCGAGCCGGCGGCAGACCCAGACCTTGTCGTGCGATTGCACATGGTCCAGGAAGCGCTGCAGCGCCCGCATCCGGCCGGGTCGACCGAGCAGCCGGCAATGCATGCCGACGCTCATCATCTTGGGACGATCGATTCCCTGCGGATCGCCTTCGGCATACAGCAGGTCGAAACTGTCGCGCAGGTAGGTGAAGAAATCGTCGCCCTGGGCAAAACCCTGGGCCGACGCAAACCGCATGTCGTTTGTGTCAAGGCAATAGGGCACGATGAGTTGCGCCACCGCGCTGCCGTCCGTCTTGCGTACCTGCATCCAGAACGGAAGATCATCGCCGTAGTAGTCGCTGTCGTATTCGAAGCCACCGTAGTCGGCGACCAGGCGGCGGGTGTTGGGGCTGTCGCGCCCGGTGTACCAGCCCAGCGCGCGTTCACCGGTCAGTTGCGCGATGATGTCCATGCCGATGCGCATGTGCTCGCGCTCGGTCGCCTCGTCCATGCTCTGGTAGCTGATCCAGCGCCAGCCATGGCAGGCGATCTCGTGCCCCAGCGCCTGGAACGCCGCCGTCAGCTCCGGATGCCGCTGCAGCGCCATGCTGACACCGAAAACCGTCAATGGCAGCTTGCGGTTCTCGAACTCGCGCAGGATGCGCCAGACGCCGGCACGCGCACCGTACTCATAGATGCTCTCCATGCTCAGGTGGCGTGCCGCGAAAGCGGCCGGACTGAACATCTCCGACAGGAACTGCTCGGATGCCGGGTCGCCATGGAGCACCGCGTTCTCGCCGCCTTCTTCATAGTTGAGCACGAACTGCAGCGCGATGCGCGCGCCGTTCGGCCAGCGGGCGTGCGCAGGCGTGGCGCCATAACCCACGAGGTCGCGTGGGTAGGCGGCGGTAGCGTCGTAGACGCGGGCTTGCCGGGGCATGGTGGTCATCGGGCTAGTGCCTGGGTGATGTCGTTGCTCGGATAGCTGCGCTCGAAGGTGAGCAGGGTCTGGACATGGCTCAGGTGCTCACCCATCAGCCGCGCCGCCCGGTCGCCGTCGCGGGCCGCCAGCGCTCGCACGATCTCGACATGTTCCTCGTTTGAGTGCGCCGCGTCGCGGCCGCTCTGGTACATCAGCGTGATCAGCGCGCAACGCGAAATCAACTGGCCCAGCAATTGCGCCAATACAGGGTTGTCCATCAGTTCGGCCATGCGGACATGGAAGTCTCCCAGCAATTCGGTCCGTGCGCTGGCATCATCTTGCTCGATGGCGCTCTTTTCCTGCGCAATATGCTGACGCAGCGCCTTGATCTTTGCGGGCGTTACCTGTGCGGCGAACGCGCGCGCCATCTCGCATTCGAGCATCCGGCGCACGGCGAACACCTGGCGCGCTTCCTGCGCCGACGGAGCCGCGACAAAAGCGCCTCGCGCCGGCTCCAGCGTCACCAACTGGTGCTGCGACAGCTGCAGCAGGGCCTGGCGCACCAGCGTGCGCGAGACCCCGAAATGGTCTGCCAGCTTCTGCTCTGCCAGCTTGCTGCCGGGCAGCAACCGGTGCTCGATGATGGCCTTGGTCAGCGACTGCACAATCACCGCGGTGGACGAAGATTCCATGCGGGCATGATAGCGTCAAACCGAAAAACTGTATACACTTTTGTTCTTGTTGACGCCTCGTGCGTCTTGCCATCCATTCATCGCGCACCACCACGAATACCGGGGTACTCGGGGCCCGTTGAGCGCACCAGGAGATCAGCATGGGATTGAGCACACATGTACTGGACACGATGCACGGGGTGCCGGCCGCCGGCATGCGGGTCACGCTGTACACGGTCGATGGCAGTTCGGCCGCGCTGGTCAAGCAGTTCACGTTGAACCGCGATGGGCGCAATCCGGAAGGCCCGCTCTATGACGACCAGAGCCTCAAGACGGGATACTACCGCCTGGTGTTCGATGTGGCGGGGTATTTCCGCGCCCGGCAGGTTGGTTTGCCGGAGCCGAACTTCCTGAACCAGGTCAGTTTGGACTTTGGCGTGGCGCATACCGACCAGCACTACCATGTGCCACTGCTGGTCAGCCCCTGGAGTTATTCAACCTACCGCGGGTCCTGAGCGCCCCAGCCATGGTTTCTGCAGGCCCCCCAAGGGGTGCAAGAAAACCTGGGAACGGCCCGGCGTTTTTTCGAGAGCCGGTTTGCCAGGCTGCATGCGGCGGGTCCTACATCTGGCCTTCGGTCAGCGTGTCGAGCTGGAACTGTCCGCTCTTGTCCCACAGCCAGACGTCGGTATAGGTCACGCGCCCCATGCGCGAGGGAATCGGATAGGGCGCCGCCTGGCGCACCGTGCGTACGATCTCGGCCATTACCTCAGGCGCGTGTTTGGGCGCGCGACGCCAGCTGATGCCGGCCACCTGGCCTTGCCGGTCGATGTCGACATCGAGCACGCCGATGGCGTACAGGTGGGGTTTCAAAACGCCCTTGTAGATGCGCGCCGCGTTGTGTGCATATAGATGCGTGGCGGCATCGCGTCGGTAGGCGAGAGCCGTGGATGCATACGAGACCGTCGGCAATTGCGCCACCGGTGGTACCACGATGGCCGGCGGCGCGCCGGGCACGGTCCTGATGGCAATCGGTGGCGGCGCCACGGTACCGACTGCGGGCGCTGGCACCGGCACCGGCGCGGCTGGCGCAGCGGTGGGCACGGGCTCCCGGTGGGCGGTGCTGCAGGCCGCCACGATGGCGCCTACGATCGACAGCGCGGCCAGCAACAGCGGGCGGTTGGTGCATTTCACAACAGCGACTCCGGGTGAATGAATCATGATTATCAGCGCCTGTCGTTGCACTGCGGGTCGGTGCGCTGGCAATGGACTGGCGCAGGCATACTGTGCCTGAAAATATGTCGTTGCCCCACGCTTTTGATGTTTGCCCGGTAACCATTCGTGAATGCCGCTGAAGTTGCGTTGTCCCGCCTGGCGCTGGAGCCGGCAGTCTGGGTGACGGTCGCGACCACCCAGGGCTCGGTGCCGCGCGACGCCGGTACCTGGATGGCGGTTTTTGCGACTGACTGCATCGGAACGATTGGCGGCGGCCATGTCGAATTTGAGGCCATTGCCCATGCGCGGGCCTGTCTCGCGGGCGTACCGGTCGCGCAGCAGCGGCGGTTTGCGCTGGGACCGAGCCTGGGCCAGTGTTGCGGCGGTGTGATGCACCTGCGGTTCGATCCGGTGGCGGCCGCGTCAGTGCCCTTGTTGCGCCAGCGCCTGGCCAGTGCCTTGACACCGGTTGCGGTGTTCGGCGGCGGTCACGTCGGTCATGCGCTGGTCGAGGTGCTGGAACGCTTACCCCTTGCGGTGCGCTGGATCGATAGCCGCGACGGCGTATTCCCGGCCCGGCTTGCCGCCAATGTGGAGACCGAGTATTCCGATCCGGTGCAGGCAGCCGTCGCCGACCTGTTGCCGCACAGCCTGGTCCTGATCATGAGTTTCAGCCATGCCGAGGATCTCGATATCGTGGCGGCCTGTCTCGAGCGCATGCGCGCGCGCGACGACCTGCCCTTTGTCGGACTGATTGGTAGCAAGACCAAGTGGGCGACGTTCCGCCGCCGCCTGCTGGCGCGCGGTTTTGGCGAAGCCGCATTGGCGCGCGTCACCAGCCCGATCGGCATTGCCGGCCTGCCTGGCAAGGAGCCGGAAGTGATTGCCGTCGCCGTGGCCGCCCAGTTGCTGCAATGGCGCACTGCGGGTTAACCCGTATCGTAGGCGATTCGCCAGGGTTTGAATCGCGCGCAGAACTGTATACACTTGCTGCTCCATGTCGCAGCGGAGCCGGATCATTCCCAGGTCCTTGGTCGCGACCCCGTCCTGCTTACAGCGCCCGCAGTGGTGAGCAAAGGGAAGACCGACGGGCACGACGCCCCGTCTTGCAAAAGACCTGAATCATGGAAAGCTACTACCTCGACTGGGCCAACCTGCTGTTGCGATGGGTCCATGTGATCACCGCCATTGCCTGGATCGGCTCGTCGTTCTATTTCGTGTTTCTGGACAGCAGCCTGGTGCCGCCGACGGATCAGCAGCTCAAGCAAGCCGGTGTTGGCGGGGAGTTGTGGGCGATCCACGGCGGCGGTTTCTACAACCCGCAGAAATATGCGGTGGCTCCCAGGGTCGTGCCTGATCACCTGCATTGGTTCTATTGGGAGAGCTACACCACGTGGTTGTCGGGATTTGCGCTGTTCACGGTGTCCTATCTGTGGAATGCACGCACCTACCTGATCGACGCCGCGCTGATGAACTGGTCCAGCGGCGCTGCGATTGGTGTCGCGGTGTCGTTCCTGGTGGTGTTCTGGATGGTCTACGACCTGATCTGTAAGGCATTTGGCCGGCGCAAGCATGGCGATGCCATCGTCGGAGCGCTGGTGTTGCTGGTAGTGTGCGGCGCATCCTGGCTGGCATGCCATTGGTTTGCCGGTCGCGCCGCATTCCTGCTGGTGGGCGCGATGATTGCCACTGCCATGAGCGCCAACGTGTTCTTCTGGATCATCCCGGGCCAGCGCACCACGGTAAAGGATCTGCGCGAAGGCCGCCCGGTCGATCCGATCCACGGCCAGCGCGCCAAGCAGCGCAGCGTGCACAACACCTATTTCACGCTGCCGGTGCTGTTCGCGATGCTGAGCAACCATTACAGCTTTACCTATAGCCATCCTCAGAACTGGGTGGTACTGATCCTGATGATGTTCGCCGGCGCCGCGATCCGCCAGTTTTTCGTGATGCGCCATGGCTACAAGCTAGGCCGCAATGGCCACCCGTGGCCCTATGCGCTGGTCGGGGTGCTGGTGATCGGGGCCACCATCGCCTGGTTGCGGCCGGCCATGGTGGAACCGGTTGCGGGCGCGGGCGCCGCGCCCGCCGCGCCGCCGTCGGTAGGCGCGGTGCTCCAGGTGGTGCAGCAGCGCTGCGCCATGTGCCACGGAGCGCAGCTGCAGATGAAAAATGTGCGGCTCGACTCGCCGGCCTTGCTCCGTCAGCATGCCCAGGCGGTATACCAGCAGGCCGTGGTGACCCGGGTGATGCCGATGAACAACTCCACCGGCATCACCGACGCCGAGCGTACGCTGATCGGGCGGTGGTTCACGACCGGCGCGAAGACCGACTAGGACCCGCGCTGGCCCTGAGGCCGGTTGTGCTGAACCTGGTGCTGGCTGTCAACCATCGGCCCGTTCGCTATGTTGCGCTACGGCGCCGAACCGGGTTTCAGGCGCCAGTTCGGCCAGGCACAGTTGCTGCCCCTGTTTCAGCATGCGCGCCAACGGATGACTGGACGCGGCCAGGCCATTGCGCCGAACGTCCTGCGCCAGTGCGGCGAATCCGGGTGTGATCTCCCAGCGCTGTGCGGCCAGACCGAACATACGGTGCACCTGTTCGGCCAGGGCCGACCCGAACGCCTGTGACGGCGGTACCGCGAGCTTGAGGTTCGCACGATCGATGATGCCAAATGCGATGATCCAGCCGGTATCGCGCAGCATGCCGGCCAGGTAACCGTCGAAAACCGGCTGACCGGCCGGCTCGGCCAAAATCGCGGTGTGGCGCGCCAGCGCCTCTGAATGCTCCCACATGCGCGATCCGGCCTGGCTGCTCAACGGCCCCGGCGCCGCCTGGTAGATCGGCTTGAGCAGCACCCGCGCGATCACCGTCTGCAAGCCTTGCAGACCGATCAGCGCAATGGCCTGTTCCAGATTGGTCACATCACCCTGAGCCCGGTAGTAGGAGCTGCTGGCCAGGCGCATGACTTCGGCCGCCAGCACCGCGTCCTTGCGCACGCGTTCGGCGATGACCGGAGTCGGCAGCGAGGTCTGCCGAACCAGGGCGATCAGTTGCGGAATCAGGGCCGCCGCCCGGGGCAGCAGGTTGTCGGGGACCTCGGGCAGTGCCAGGGTCTTGGATATGGCGTCCAGCGCGCTGCGCTCGACGGGCGACATCGGCGTGTCGGCAAGGTCGGCGCAGCCCAGAAGCCATGACAACGCCAGGCGATCCTCGCCCTGCGGTGCAACGTGCGCAACAGCAGGCTCGGTGCGCACTGGCATCACCAGCGACGTGATCGGATCGCGCCGATGGGTCGGCTGCTTGCTGCGATCGGGCCACAACCAGGAGAACCAACTCATGGCGACACCGCTGCGCCGCTGCGGATTGCGGGCAACGCCGTCGGACCTGAAATCGACATGGGGGTGCTTTCTTCAATGCGGGTCGTCACGCGGCCAGCCCGCGCGACCGCTTCGCATTGTCACATCATCAAATCCATTGCCAACTGGTTGTGGCGCTCCAGCAACGGTCCGAGTTCGACCGCGACCAAACGCCCGTCGCGCACGATGGATCGTCCATTGACCACGGTATGGGCCGCCTGCGGACTGGGACATAGCACCAGCGCACCCAGCGGCGATGTCCGCCGCAGCGGCGATGCTGTCATCGCGCCGCACGCCATTGGGGTAGGTGTAGAGATGGTCGCTGGCGGGCTCGATCGCCTCGATCCGGTTGCCACGAACCAGTGCCGAGGCATCGCGCAGTTCGCGTAGCCTGTGCCGGCTCGGCTGCATCGACGGTGGCAATACACTGCGGGTTGCGGATCAACCGGGTTTTCATGGTGAAATTCAAGGCTGCGCGGCTGGGGCAGCGACCGCTCGCCGGGCACAATCGGGCATGACCACCGAGCACCTGCACACTGGCGATACTATCCCGCAGACTGAGGCCCAGGCCCGCAAATTTCTGCATGGTCTGTATGCGGTTGCGGTGATGCGCGCACTGCCAGCGCATAACACCGCGGCCTGGCTGCCTGCACCACCCGCGCCCGGTAGCGGCGGCCGCACGCTGGTGCTGGGGGCAGGCAAGGCGGGCGCCGCGATGGCGCAGGCGGTCGAGGCGGCCTGGCCGGCAGAGCAGCCGCTGTCGGGCCTGGTGGTTACCCGCTACGACCATATTCCGGCGCGTCCAGCAGGCTTGGCGCAACGCATCGAGGTGGTCGAGGCGGCCCATCCGGTGCCGGACGCTGCGGGGCAGCAGGCCGCCCGGCGCATGTTGGCGCTGACACAGGGACTGTCTGCCCATGATCTGGTCTTGTGCCTGATTTCCGGCGGCGGCTCCGCATTGTTGAGCCTGCCGGTCGACGGCCTGGACTTTGCCGGCAAGCAGGCGGTGAATCAGTCTTTGCTGGCCAGTGGCGCCAGCATTTCCGAGATGAACTGCGTGCGCAAACACCTGTCCCTGGTCAAGGGCGGCCGGCTGGCCGCGGCGTGCGCGCCGGCGCGGGTGGTGACGCTGACCATCAGCGACGTGCCCGGCGATGACGCGAGCGTCATCGCCAGCGGACCTACCGTGCCCGATGCGACCACCTGTGCGGATGCGCTGGCGATCCTGCAGCGTTACGCCATTGCGCTGCCGGAGCCGATTGTGCGGGCGCTGGAGCGCGGCGACCTGGAGACCCCCAAGCCGGGCGACCCACGGTTCGCGGAGCATGCGGTGCATCTGATTGCCACGCCGCAACAAAGTCTGGAGGCCGCTGCCGATGCTGCACGCGTCGCCGGAGTTGCCGCCTACATCCTGAGCGATGCCATCGAGGGCGAGTCGCGCGAGGTCGGCAAGGTGCATGCTGCACTGGCGCGCGCTGTCGCGTCGCGGGGCCAGCCCTTCGAGCGGCCCTGTGTGATGCTGAGCGGCGGAGAGACGACGGTGACGCTACGCCCGCGCGCACCCGGCGCCGCGCGCGGGCGCGGCGGCCGCGCCGGTGAGTTCTGCATGGGGCTGGCCGAAGGCTTGCAAGGCCGGGCGGGTGTCTATGCTTTGGCGGCCGACACCGACGGCATCGACGGAGTTGAGGACAACGCAGGCGCCTTCGTGGCGCCGGACACGCTGGCGCGGGCGGCGCATGCGGGCATGACGATCGCCGACTATCTGGGTCGCAACGATGCCTATGGATTCTTCGAGCCGCTGGGCGATCTGGTCGTGACTGGTCCGACCTTCACCAATGTCAACGACTTCAGGGCGATCCTGGTGTTGTGAGCAGAGCTGTTGCGGCGCTGGCGGGCCATGGGGATCGATGGTGTTGAAATCTCCCGACAGCGTGAAGCGGTATGCGCGGTTGTCCTACATCGAGTCGCGGCGCCGGGTTGCTGCACTGCGCAGCGACACGGCGTACGCTGCATTCTGATATTTTTCGAGTCTGTCACACTGCGCACCGGATCTGCAGCGCGCGCAATCAGGGAGAACTACCATGACCGAATCAGCCAATCCATCGACGTTGTACGACGCCGAGCCCAATCGGGATCCCATTACCGGGGCGCCGGGCGCACATCCGGTGGGCACCGGTCTGGGTGCGGTGCTGGGCGGCGCGCTGGCAGGCGCCGTGACGGGATCGGCCGCCGGACCGGCTGGCACCCTGGTCGGTACCGCGCTTGGCGCCATCGTTGGCGGCCTGGCGGGCAAAAGTGTCGCCGAGTCGATAGACCCGACGATCGAGGTCGACTACTGGCGCGACAACTTCGCACAGCGCCCATACGCGGCTCAGGCGCAGGGATTCGAGGAATACGCTGCGGCCTATCGATACGGTGTCACGGCCCATACCCGATATCCGGCGCGTAGATTCGACGATGTCGAAGTCGAACTTGCGCGTGGCTGGATTGATGCGCGTGGAGTGTCAGACCTGGAATGGGGAAGAGCACGCCTGGCCGCACGCGACGCTTGGCAGCGTGTAGCCGACCGTCGCGATGGAGGCTAGTAGTTCAAAAAAAAAGGGCGCAACACCGGACGGCGTTGCAGGGAAGCCCGAAACGGGCGATGTGCAGTCGTCTTTCAATCACCAGGGCGAGCATATCGACATCACGATCACCAGGATTGCGGACCACTGGTACAGGTTATGCCGGATCGGTGATCGTTTACCTTGTGAACTGAATGTCACAGCCGAAAGTCCCCATGCCAGGGCGCCGCATGATGCGAGCAACGATGCAGGCTTCTCCATCGACAGGGCGATCGTGGCGTGTCGCAGGGCCTATCGGCGCGTGGGCAGGTTCGATCTTGAACCGTTGACCTCATCATTGTCCTTGCTCGCGCTTTGCTCGGCTGGTGGCAATCCGACGCGTTCAGAATAGTTCCGGGGCGCATCAGTCATCAATTCGTCGTTGGTAGACGGCCAGTCGACGTGGGCCATCACAAATACGAACACCACGCCAAAAAACACAAGCATCATGTGGACGACAAACGCCACCGGAATCGTGCTCTTGCGTACGACGGACCGTGAGCCGGATCGACCGCCGGTGCTATTGCGCTGCATGCGTGTCTGGCGGATGTTGCCCTCCCAGAGGCAGTCGTGGGCTTCGCAGCGGAAACGGTGCAAAGGAGTGAAAAAGCTCAACGCCCTGTCAATCGGGCGCCGCCAGATGCGTATCATGCTGCCGCAGCAACAAGGGCACAGGACAGCGGGATCGAAGGTGCGGAAGGTCCTGGACGGTGGTTGGACATTGTTTTTCTGCAGCGTGCCGGCCGAACCGGGCGTGGTCGGCTCCTGATCAGGCGCAGCAGCCAACGGCTCGGTGATCGATGGCAAAAATAGCACTTTGTGGTCCTCGTATGGCAACTGCGCCAGTTTGGTTGCGGTTTCTCCCCTGACACCCAAGCGTACGGAGTTCCCTCGATACAGGCCACCTCCGGATCCCCCGAAAAAGTGGTTCACAAGACCGCAGGAAGACGTAGGACAAACGCTACACGCCCTTGGTGCCAACGCGCGGCGGACGGCATGCCGTGCCGGTGTCAATATCGTCGCCAATACAAATCCATCAGCGGCTTCACGCTGATGCCGTGCTCAAGCCGCAGATTGGTTCTGGGCTTGATGTCTGGTATGGAGTCGCTTGCCGAATGTCATTGCACTGGCGGTCGAGTTTTGCGCGCCAAGTTTGATGTTGCTCAAGGTGGCCCGGCGCGATCCGCGGCACATTGACCTTATGTTGCCAAATGAGTTGCTCAATCTCCCGGCCGAACGGGCATCGGTTGAACCGGGTACGGTGTTGCTGCGGCGCGCTGAGATCGCCGATAGCGTGGTGTACGTCGAAGACGGCCGCGTCGAACTCGGCCTGATGGAAGGAAGTGGCCTGACGCATCTGCTGGGGGCCGTCGACGGCCCGTCCTGGCTGGAGGCGAGCGCTGCAATCCTGGGGCGGCCCAGCCTGGTTGACGGGGTGGCCGAGACACGGGTGAAGCTGCGGCGGCTGCCACTATCGTCATTTCGCAAATGGCTGCTTTCGGTGCCGGAGTCGGCGCAGAACCTGTTGCGCGATGTCGCCGTCGCGCATTGGCAGCAAAGCGAACTGGCGGTCAGCCGGTTGGCCAAGGATGCGGAGGCGCGCTGTGCCGAATGGCTGTTGCGCCATGCCCAGACCAGCCCACAGGGCTCGGTGGCGGTGATGTTGCAACAGCGCAAGCGCCTGATTGCGGCTCAACTGGGCATTGCACCTGAAACCCTGTCGCGGGTGTTGCGGCACCTGCGCGAGCGCAGCCTGATCAGCGGTTCGGGCCGCGTCGTGAACCTGGTTGATCCTGGCGGATTGCGGTCACTGGCTGGAGTCTAGGCAGCGCCCGCCGGCGCCGGGAGCCGGCCCGCCGTCGCCGCAGGCCGGCGCGACTAGTTGCCC
>JAYUQC010000071.1:0-38317 GCA_043759735.1 Rhodoferax sp. | reverse complement strand
CCTTACTTTTGATGCTCTTTTGGATGAAATTTTTTTAAATATCTTTTTCAATAAAGCAGGTATCAAATATTAAAACAGTTATTCCAAACTATCATGACACAAAAAGTTACAAAGATCGGGGTCCTTACATCGGGCGGTGATGCACCGGGAATGAATGCGGCCATCAGGGCCGTTGTACGTACAGGGATACATCATGATTTGGAAGTGTATGGCATCATGCGTGGTTACCAGGGGATGCTGGAAGATGATATTTTCAAAATGGAGTCAAGATCAGTAGCTAATATTATTCAACGCGGGGGTACTATTTTAAAAACAGCCCGCTGCAAAGAATTTATGGAATATGAGGGCCGCAAAAAAGCTTATGAAAACCTGCACAAGAGAGGTATTGATGGCCTTGTAATTATTGGTGGTGATGGCAGCTTTCGCGGTGCGCAAATATTCAGCAATGAGTTTGACATACCCTGTGTGGGCCTGCCGGGTACTATAGATAAAGATATGGCGGTCTATGCGCGCAACAACCAGGCGACGATCATCACGCCGTTCATCCTGGCCGGCGCGATGTCACCGGTCACGGTGGCCGGAACTGCCGCCCAGACGCTGGCCGAAGCGCTCGCCGGCATGGCCTTCGTGCAGTTGTGCAACCCGGGCGCACCGGTGGTGCTGGGCAGCTTTGCCTCCAGCATCTCGATGCAATCCGGCGCCCCGACCTTCGGTACACCGGAGCCGGCGCTGGTTCTGTATGTGATGGCGGCGCTCGCGCGCCGGCTGGGCGTGCCGTTCCGTTCCGGTGGCGGCCTGTGCGGCTCCAAGATCGCCGATGCCCAGGCGGCGTCCGAATCGGCCAACACCTTGTTGCCGACCTGCCATGCCGGCGTCAATTTCGTGCTGCACACCGCCGGCTGGCTGGAGGGTGGACTGTCCATGGGTTATGAAAAATTCATCATGGACGTCGACCAGGCCGGCATGATGCACACCCTGCTGGCCGGCGTGGACATGTCCGAGAACGGCCAGGCAATGGACGCGATCCGCGAAGTCGGCCCGGGCAAGCATTTCCTGGGTTGCGCTCATACCCAGGCCAATTTCGAGAACGCGTTCTACCGCTCGCCCATCACCGACAACAACAGCTACGAACAGTGGGAGGCCGAAGGATCCCGCGATCTGGCACAGCGCGCCAACGCCAGCTTCAAGAAGCAACTGGCCGAATACGAACTGCCCCCGATGGACGTGGCAGTGGACGAGGCGATCCTGGATTACGTGAGTCGGCGCAAGGCGGGGTTTGCGGACTCGAATATTTGAAGTCGTATGGCTGGGCAATACCCGACGGCGCCCATGTGCTCTTGAGAAAACGCCGGGCCGCTCCCAAGTTTTCTGGCACCCCCTCGGGGGGCCTGGCGCAGCCAGGGCTGGGGGCACTCAATCGAACGCCCAACCCGACACAACCGTCGGCCCCACCGCGCCGCGCCACAATTTACGCCCCGGCGCATCGCCGCCCGCGCCAGATGCCACCATCAGCGGCAGCAGATGCTCCTCCCGTGGATGCGACAAACGGCCCGATGGCGCGCTCGACCATTGCGCCAGTTGCACGCGGCGCTGGCTCGCATCGCCGACCAGCGCGGTGTCGAGCCAACGGTCGAACTGCTCCGCTGCCGGGCCGTTTTCCATCTGGCGCAGGTTGTGGTAACTCATGCCGCTGCCCACGATCAGCACGCCGTCATCGCGCAGCGGGCGCAACGCGGCACCCATGGCCGTGTGTGCGTCGGGATCGAGCCCGACCTTGAGCGACATCGCAACCACCGGGATCTCGGCATCGGGGAACATCACCTTGAGCGGAATGAACACGCCATGGTCCCAGCCGTATTGAGCATCCACCGCCGCCGCGATTCCGGCCGCGCGCAGCAAATCTGCGGCCCGAGCTGCCAGTGCGGGTGAACCGGGTGCGGGGTAGGCGATCGCGTATGTCTCCTTCGGGAAACCATAGTAGTCGTAGATCAGCGCCGGATGCTGGCCACCGGTCAGGGTGGATACCGCGGCCTCCCAATGCGCTGTAACCACGAGGATGGCAGTGGGTCGCGCAGGAAGCAACTGGTGAAACGACGCGAGAAATCCGCCCATCGCCCGGAACATCTCGGCCATGCCGCCGTCCATGAAAAACGCCGGGCCGCCGCCATGCGGCAGGTAAACCGCCGGCATGGCCCGGGCGCCGGCATTGCTGGAAGATGCAGGGGTGTTGCAGGTATTGGTCTCGGTCATGGGTCTTGCTCCGGCAAATGTGCGCCGACCCCAATTGTCGCCGGCAGGCGCGTACGCTGGATGCCTCGGGCAGGGAGCGTACTGGCAGCGTACTGGCGCCGGAACCTGCCCGTGGCCTGCCGGTTGTCGATGCAGCGCTTACTGGCCGCAGGCCGCCAATTCGCCCAGGCCGACGCTGCCGGTCCGGATCGAGCGCGATACGCTCAGGAAACGATGGCCACCATCCAGCCGCTCAAACCGGTCAACACGCAATCGTCCAGGATGCGCAGCGACATCGCCCATGGCTGGCACATGGTTGCCGGCCGCATAGGCCAGGCGATCGTCCAATGGCGCCAGATCCGTTTCGGCGAAGGGGCAGGCACCCCATTTGCTGTCCTCACCCATGTGCTGCAGCTGGTCGGTCGATCCGGCTCGCGCGACCAGCGGAAGTTCAATGTCCACGCTGGACAAACTGGTCGCGCCGCTGTAGTTCGAGTTCATGTGTTGGTCCTTGAGGCTTGTTGTTGACAAGTGCCTCCATGGTCGTCGAACATAGCCGCACCCGGAATCGGCCGTCGCCGGGCTTGTACGTAGCCGGCGTCCTACAAACTGCGCGGGCGCGTGCTGATGCCGCTACTGCGCCAGTACAGGCAAGGGCCCGTCCATGGCGAGGGGCAGGAAACAGCGACGCAGCAACCGGCGGTGATGCTGTGTCGCCACGACGCCCCGATCAAGCCGCCAACTTCTCGTTGGCCGCCCGCTTGGCCAGCACGCCATCGAGCCAATCGCTGCGCATGACCGGCACCGCGGTGACCAGCTGTTCGGTATAGGGGTGGTAGGGCCCCTCGAAAATCGTTTCGGTCTTGTCGAACGCGACGAAGGAGCCCTTGAGCATCACCGCGGTGCGGTGCGCGATGCGGTGCACCACATCCAGATCGTGCGTGATCAGCACGTAGGACAGGCCCAGTTCCGCCTGCAGGCGGCGCAGCAACTTGAGGATCTCTTCGGCCACAAGCGGATCGAGCGCCGAGGTTGGCTCGTCGAGGATGATCAGTTCCGGTCTTGCCGCGAGCGCGCGTGCAATGCATACCCGCTGCTTCTGACCGCCCGAGAGTTCGGTCGGCCGGCGCATCAGGAAATTCTGTGGCAACTCCACCATGTCGAGCAGCTCCCGGGTACGCTTTTCCACCGCAGCGGATTTCAAGCCGAAATACTTGCTGGAGGAATGGTCCAAGGTCTCCTTCAAGGTCTGATCACCGTCCTCGACCACCATGCTCTGGTTCCCACCCAGACCGGCGTAGAAACTGACAGGCCTGCCAATCGTCTCGATCAGGCGCTGGCGCGGGTTGAGCGCCACGTCCGGTATCTGGTAGACCAGTTGCATCTGGCGCTTGAGGTCCTTGCTGCGGTCGGCCAGGCTTTTGGACAAGGGCAGGCCCTTGAAGGTGATCTTGCCCGCAATCGGTGGCAGCAGCCCGGTGATGATGCGCGCCAGCGTCGATTTGCCGGAACCCGACTCTCCCACCACCGCTACCGTCTCACCCTTGCGTACGTCAAAGCTGACGTCATTGACGACCTTGAAGGAACCGTAGGCTGCATCGATATTCTCGACCCGCAGGATGACCTCCTCCTGGACCGACGACTGCACGGCACGTTCGCTGGCCGCCGCACCCCGCACCGCAACCAACTGCTTGGTGTATTCCTGTATCGGCGCCTGAAGGACCTGGTCGACCGTGCCCTCCTCGACCTCCTTGCCGTAGCGCAGCACCTTGATACGGTCCGCCACCTGCGCCACTACCGCCAGATCGTGCGTGATGTACAGCGCCGCCGAACCGTATTCGCGGATCAGCGACTTGAGCAGGATCAGCACCTCGATCTGCGTCGTCACATCCAGCGCCGTTGTGGGCTCGTCCAACACCAGGATGTCCGGCCGGCATGACATCGCCATGGCTGCCATCGCACGCTGCAACTGGCCACCGGAGGCCTGGTGTGGATAACGTTCACCAAAGGTTTCGTGCTCCGGCAGGTCAAGCGACTTGAACAATTGCCGCGCCCACGCCTCGGCCTCGGTACGCGTCATGATGCCGTGGATCAGCGGCGCCTCGCAGACCTGGTCCATGATGCTATGGGCCGGGTTGAACGCAGCCGCCGCCGACTGGGCCACATAGGCGATACGTTTGCCGCGCACATCTCGCCGCCCACCGGCATCGAGCTCGCGGATGTTCACGCCGTCGATCTCGATCGCACCGCCGGCTATGTGCACGCCCGCGCGGGCATATGACATTGCGGACAGTCCGATCGTGGATTTTCCGGCGCCGCTTTCGCCAATCAGGCCCAGTACCTCGCCCGCATGCAGGGTAACGTCGACGTTATCCACGATCACGTGCTCGCCGCGCACCGCATCCAGGCGCAGACCCTTGATCTGCAGGATGATTTTCTTGTCGCTTTTGTCGGTCATGGTGTCCTCACATTTCTGCCTGCGCGCCGGACGGGCGGGCTTCGACCGACAACAGCCAGTCCACCACCATGTTGACCCCCACCGTCAGGATGGTGATCGCCAACGCCGGCCAGATCGGGGCCAACATGCCGAAGTTGATCGCGGCCGAGTTCTCACGCACCATGCCGCCCCAGTCGGCGAATGGCGGCTGAATGCCCAGGCCCAGGAAGGACAGGGCCGCGATGAACAGGAAGTTGAAGCAAAAGCGCAGGCCGAACTCGGACAGCAGGGGCGCCGACGCATTGGGCAGGATTTCGCGGCGGATGATCCACCAGGTACCCTCGCCGCGTAGCCGCGCGGCCTCGACGTATTCCAGCACCGCCAGGTTCATGCCCAGCGCCCGCGACAATCGGAAAACCCGGGTCGAGTCGAGCACCGCAATCGTGACGATCAATACTGGAATGGACGAGCCGAACACACCCAGGATGATCAGGGCCAGGATCAGCAGCGGAATGGACAGGATCACGTCGACCAAACGGGAAATAACGGTGTCGACCCAGCCACCGAGTACCGCCGCGGCGAATCCTAGCGTGATACCAATGAAGAATGACAAGGCGGTGGTCGCTAATGCAACACCGATCGTCATGCGCGCGCCGTAGATCAACCGGGTCAGCATGTCACGGCCGATCTGGTCGGCACCCAGCAGCATCTGCATGCTGGGCTCGTCCCAGGTGCTGCCAATCGTCTGGGACTCCGAATAGGGTGCAAATACCGGGCCAAAAATGGCGACCAGCAGATTCACCACGATGATGGCCATGCCGATCCAGGCCGTGCCGGTTGGCTTGTGTCCAAGGATTCTCATTGTTCTTGTCCTTCAGCGCCGGTGACGTAGCCGTGGATTGACCAGGATGATCGCGATGTCGGCCAGTGTATTGAGCACGACGAAGACCATTGCGAAAACCAGGCCGCAGGCCTGGATCACCGGCACGTCGCGCTTGGATACTGCATCGACCATCAGCTGCCCGATGCCGGGGTAGACGAACACCGACTCCAGCACCACGACGCCGACCACCAGGTAGGCCAGGTTCAGCGCTACGACGGTAATGATGGGTGCCGCAGCGTTGGGCAGCGCATGGCGCGAGATCACCCGGGAGCGGGTCGCACCCTTGAGAAAGGCCATCTCGATATACGGACTGGACATCACCGAAAGTACCGAGCTGCGGGTCATGCGCAACATGTGGGCGGCCACCAGCATGGTCAATGCGACGGCCGGCAGCGTGGTGATATACACCCGCTCGCCAAACGAAATACCCGGGAACACCGTCGCCAGCGACGGAAACCATCCCAGGTTGACCACGAAGACGATGATCATCAGGTAGGCAATGAAAAACTCCGGCACCGAAATCGTGATCAGGGTCAGGATGTTGGACGCCTTGTCGACGAATTTTCCCTCGTTGATGGCGGCCAGGACGCCCAGACCCACCGACAACGGGATCGCGATCAGCGCGGCGTAACCGGCCAGGAACAGCGTGTTGTTCAAGCGCGGTATCAACTCGTCGATGATGACGCGCTGGTTGGTCATCGCCACGCCCAGGTCACCGCGCAGGGCGCCCCACAACCAGTTCAGGTAGCGCTGGTAGGCCGGTTGATCCAGGCCGAGTTCCTTGCGAAACGCCGCCAGGGTTTCCGGAGTGGCCCCCTGGCCAAGTACGGCCGACGCAACGTCACCGGGAAGTATCTGGGTACAGACAAAAATCAGAATCGACACCGCGAACAGCGTGACAACACCCTGACCGAGTCGACTGATGATGAGTTTGAGCATGGGTGGATCTTTCGATGTTTGCGGCCGCCGTTCAATGCGAAGCCCAAACGGATCGGAAACAACGCGAAGCCATAAGCAAAAAACGCGCCGAATGGGTCATGGTGACCCACTTGGGCGCGCTTGCGATGCCGGGCATGTGGGTCGTTGCTTTGTGTAGACCCACATCCCCAGTGAACACAATCAGGCGAACCAGCCCTTTTCAGCCAGACGTTGGTCGTTCATGTCGTAACGCGCGTGCGGCTCGAGCCCGCGCAGCTTGCCGGCGCCCGCATCGAGCTGGTCGCCGATCGCAAAACATACCATGCCGGCCTCTTCCGATAGCAGGCGCTGGCACTCGGCGTACATGCCCTTGCGCTTGGCCTCGTCGAGTTCGACCCGTGCATCGACCACCAGTTTGTCGAACTTCGGATTCGAATACTTGGTGTCGTTCCAGGTCTGGCCGGTCACGAAAGTCTGCGACAACTGGAGGTCGGCGGTCGGCCGATTGCCCCAGTACACCGCACAGAACGGAACCTTCGGCCATACGTTGTCCCAGTAGCCGTCGCCCGACACCCGTTTCACGTCGACGTTGGCTTTCGCCTTTTTCAGCGATTCCTGGAAGATCACCGCGGAATCGGTCGCGCCGGAGAAGGCGCCTTCGGAGACCTGCAACTCGAACGGCCCGCTCATACCGGCCTTCTTGAAGTGGAATGCCGCCTTGTCAGGATCGTACGGGCGCTGCACCTGCTTGGCATCGTAGTACTTGTTCAGCGGTCCGACGGTATGGTCGTTACCCAACGTCGCGTAACCCGAGAACACGTTCTTGACGATGGTCTTGCGGTCGATGCCGTATTTCAGACCGAGCATCACGTCGCGGTTCTTGTACGGGTCGATATCGGTATGCGCAACGAACGCAAAGCGGTTGCCGGCACCCTGCGAGCGTGCAATCTTGATGTTCTTGTTCTTGGACAGCAGTTCGACCGTCTTCGGATTGACCCGGTTGATCGCATCCACCTGGCCTGTGACGATGGCCTGGGTGCGCACGGCCGCATCACCGATGTAGCGCAGTTCGACCGAGTCGAAATTGCCGCGTCCGGGTTTCCAGTAGTTGCCCGGCTTGCGCTTGGCCACGATGCGCACGCCCGGCTGCCACTCGGCCAGCGTGAATGCGCCGGTGCCGTCGGCTTTCTGGAAGTCGGTCGTGCCGTTGGGAACGATGATCAGGTGGTAATCCGACAATACGAACGGCAAATCCGCGTTGCCTGCGGACAGGGTGATCGCGACCTGATTCGGAGACAGCTTCTTCATCTCCTTGATCGGCTCCAGGATGCCCTTGGCCGGCGACTTGGTGTCGGCGCCGCGGTGCAGGTTGATCGAGTAGATCACGTCGTCCGCGTCCAAGGCCTTGCCCGAGCCAAAAGTGATGCCCTTGCGGATGTTGAATATCCAGTCGACAGCGCCCGGCTTGGACTCCCAGCTCTCGGCCAGTTCGGGGGTGGCGTTACCCTTGGTGTCGATCTCGACCAGCGTATTCCAGATCATCAGGCTGTAGGCGATCGGGATCGAGTCGGCATAAGTACGGGGATCCAGGCTGTCCGAGGCGGAGCCGCCCTCCATGCCCAGGCGCAGCACGCCGCCTTTCTTGGGAGTTCCCTGCGCCATTGCCGGCATGCTGGCAAATGCCGCACCCAGTCCCACCGCAGACGCGCCAGCGATGAGCTGGCGTCGGTCCAGAATGATGCCGGACTCGGTTGTTGTTTCAATGCTTGCCATTTCTAGAATCTCCTTGAAGGTCGGTAAACACAGTTCCGGTGCGCCCGCCGTTATTGACGGGCAAACGCGTAAAGCCGGCGCAGGCCGTGCCGGGACTTCGCAGGAATCGTAACCACCGGATGCACATTTCCGGATACAGACAATCCCTTAGTGAGGCCATCATTCGCCTATCAGGGAATCAATAAGTTGAATTGAGCCGACGGCCGGGGTCGCAAACCAAACAGCAGGCGTCGCGCACGACTATGCATCGTCCCCATCACCGAGCGTTTCGTGACGGCTCTGACGTCGGCGTCGTCCAGGCATAGCGCCGCGTTGCCGATCAGCCCAGTTCTGCATACCCTTGTTCGGCGGCAAAACGCGCCTGCTCCCGCACCGGCTCGTAGTCGGGCAGGCCGATGGCGCGAAAGCGACGCACTGACAAGGATTGCAGGTCCTGCGTAGCGCTCTCGGGCAAGGCCAGCAGGACTGCCCGCAGATCCCGGGTCTGCCTATCGCTGAGTCGGTGCGCTGCAATCAGCGGCAAGCCCGGTGCCGCCGCCGAATACTGTAAAACGCGCAGCCCGGCCACTCGTTCAGGGGCATGGCGCAGGGCCAGATGGTAGGTTACGCAGTCCACCGCGGCGACCGCGGCCTGACCGCGCTGCAGCAGCGCGATGCTCGCCAGGTGCCCACCTGACACCGCAATCCGCGAGAAAAAGCGACCGCCCCGCGCCAACGGCGCGATGGTGTGGCGCAAGGCATTCATGCCGCTGTGCGAATGCGGCTGGTTGATGGCGGCGACCGATCCCCGCAGCGCTTCCAGGGAACGGGCTCCCTGCTCGGGCACCAGAATCACGCTGCGGTAGTCAATGCCATCACAGCCAGGCAGGTCGAATTCAGGCACGGCCAGCACCTGCACCTGCGCGCTCAGCGCCGTCACCAGCGGATAGCCGCAGGTCTGCGACAGCAGCAGGTCGGGCGCACGCCAGAACGCCATCAGGTCATCGGGTTGCGGCACAACCGTCATGGTGTCGGTCCATCCGCGCCGGGCAAGGCCGTCGATCACGGCATGCAGCAATGCATCCCACGCCGCCGCAAGCGCCGGCGTCACGTTGTACATCGGCAGCGACAGGCGCCAGGACACAGCGCGACCGGTCAAGGCTTGCGGTCCTGTGCCAACGGGTGCACCGGCGCATCCACCGGAGTCAAACCAAAGCGCCGGATCAGTTCGGTATAGCCCTGGATGCGAAAGCCACCGCAACGCGCGAAATAGGCATCCCGGTCGGCCCAGTACACTCGGCCCAGCAGGTACCAGGGCAAGCCGGGCAGGTCATGGTGCGCCAGGTGGTAGTTGTTGTTGAGGTAAAGCAGGCGCATCGGCCAGGAGGTCTCGTTGATTGCGATGCGGTGCTTGCAATCGTCGGCGCAGCGGTGCTCGTAATAGGAGCGCACCATCGCCAGCGACAACGCGGGATAGGCCACCAGCAACAGGTAATACCAGGCGGAAATTCCCGTCCATGCCTGGATCGCTGTCAACATCACGACCAGCATCGCCGTATGCAGTGACCACATGCCCACATACTTGAAGTTGCCCTCGCGGAGCTGGTTCACGGCCTCCTGGACGACGGAACCGATGGCCATGGCCGGACCAAACACGAAACGGCCCCAGAAGCGCTTGCGGTGCACGAACAGCGCCCGCATCAGCCAGCCGCTGCGTTGCCAGACCTCGTTCGATACATAGTGGGTTTCGGGGTCGACCCCGGGCAGCGTCAGGTGGGCGTCGTTGTGGTGGCGCAGATGGCTTTCCAGGTACAACGTATACGGAAACCAAACCGCCAGCGGTGCAAAACCCAGCCATTTGTTGAACCAGCGGTAGCGCGTCGGATGGCCATGCACCAGTTCGTGCTGCAGCGACATGTACCAAGTACAGCTCAGGATCAGAAATAGCGTGGTCGCCAACAGACCCAGTGTGCGCGACCAGTACAGGGTTGCGAACCACGACGCGTAGACCGCCGGGATCAGCGCCCAGGTCGGCCATTCGGTGCGGGCCATGGTTGTTGCGAGCAGGCGTGCGACCAAACGCTCCTGCTGCGGACTCAGGTACTCAGACATGCGATTCATCCAAAAAACCGTCGGGCAAATCACACGCGCCTGCAACTGGCGCGGGGAGCCCCGACGGACTTCTGGGGCAGGCACAGCAGCTACGTAGCCAAGGCCCGCAACCTGTTCGCACCGGCCTGCAGATTGGACGCAATCCGCGATCGCCGAGCTGTACCAGCCGCGATCATACGACAAGCAGCAATATTTGCAATTGCGCAAACAGGTTGACAAGGCCCGATGGTGCACAAATCGCGCTGCGCCGGACTTTTTCCGCACAGACCGGGCCGCGATTGCCCCGCTGCCCGCCTGATCGCCGATCCTGCGAAGTGCCTCAGACGCCGCCCAGACGGGCGTCGAACGGCATGGCGCTCAAACGCTCGACACCGGATTCGGTCACCAACAGCTGCTCCTCGAGCTTTACCCCCTGTGCTGCATCGGCCGAGCCGATATAACTCTCGATGCAGATGACCATGCCCGGCTCGAACCCGCCTGGCAGCGGATAGGGCTGCCCCGGTACGCAATGCGGGATGTTCGGAAACTCTCCGGACATACCCAGGCCATGTCCGACGGCGTAATAACGGCTTTGCTGGTGCGCGGGCGGCACCGGCCAGGCGCGTTCGGCAAGCTCGGCGTAGCCCACGCCGGGGCGGATCAGCGCGATGTTGTGCTCCAACTGCGCGCGGGCGCGGCCATACAGCGCCCTTTGCACCGCCGTGGCAGCACCACCACCACACAGGAAGGTACGCGAAAAGTCGACCGCATAACCCAGGTAACCCAGCGCGTCGGTGTCGAAACACAGCAGGTCGCCCGGCTCCAGCAATCGGTCACTGCATTCCTGAAAATACGGAAAACTGCGCGGACCGCTCTGCATCAGGCGGGTCGTCGTGTATTGGCCTTCCAGCGCCAGGAAACGGCGCTGGAAGTCGGCCCAGATCGCAACCTCGCTGCGACCGGGTTCGATCAGCGACTCCATCTGCGCAGCCGCAAGCTCCACTCGGCGCACCGCCTCGCGCATGTACGGCAACTCGATTCGCAGCTTGATCGCCCGGGCGCGCGCAAACACCGGGTCGGCGTCGCGCAATTGCAGGCCGCGCGCGCGCAGGGCATCGATGGTCTGGAACGGGAATCGGTCCACCGCCAGTTGCCGCTCGCCACCCAGATGTTGTCGCATCAGGCTATCGATCTCCGCTGCAAATGCCCGGCCGGCCCCGACCGGGTCGGCCAGCGAACTGACATGGCACAGCCCCAGCGCGGGGCGTATCTCCTCAACGGTAGGCAGTCCCTTGGCCAGATGTTCGCAGCCCAGGAAGTCATACAGGATGCACGGTCCGTCTGCAAACACCAGCAGGTAACGCGCCGGCGTGCGCGCGGTCCAGACCGTCATGTTGCGCGCGCCGGTTGCATACAGGATGTTGATCGGGTCGACGATCACCGCCGCCGGAACCGCCGTCTCCCGCATCACCGTCTGCAGGCGCTGGCGGCGCGCCAGATACAGCGCATGGTGCGCGCGATCAACTTCCGCCGGGCCGCTCTGAAGGACCATGATCGCCGCGCCTGTGCTACAGGTGGTCCCGCGGGAGCTGCAGATCCCAGTCGCGCTCGAACACCGCCTTGTCGCCCTCCCAGGCGCGCAAGCGCGCGACGATCCGGAATTGGTCGGCATCAGCGGTCAGCCGGGTCGTGACTTCGGTGCGTATCTGCCAATTCGCGCGCCCGAGCTCGCAAGTCAGGTCGATGGTCTGGCTGGCCGACAGCGGATCATGGGCCTGGATCGCAAATCGCAGCTCACCCCGGGTGTCGTAATGCACATCGGTATCGAGCGTCTTCCAGGCGCCGCGATCGCGCGAGCGGACCAGTTCGACCCGCCCCTGGCCCGGGTCTTGGTCGATCCGGTCCTGCGACTGCAGGGTGGCGCGCGGCCGGATTTCCAGCAGCGCGCCAGGCGCCGCGCCTTCGGATGCGCCAAACGGCGCCAGTGCCGCCTCCTGCGCCGGGTCCGGGTGGTACAGCGGCAGGCGCAGGCGCGCGTGGGCCGTATGAACGGTCAAACGATTTGCTACCGGCGAGGGCCATGCGATCGGCCAATAACTGTTGGACAGGGCCAGCCGGATACGGTGCCCTTGCGGAACCACCTGAGCCAGAGCGCACAGGCGCAAGCGGACCCGATAGACAACCCCCGGCACCAGCGGAGCGGGCGCCTGCGACCCGTCGCGGTGCGCCAGGTTCAGCAGGCCATAGCTCAGGCGCAGCGAACTGCCGTCGGGCGCCACGTCGCACAGGCGCGCGGCCAGCAGGGCCAGCAGCTGGTCGCAGCGGATATCGAGTTCGAGTTCCGGCTCGCCCAGCAGTTGCCATGCCGCGTCCAGCGGCTCGGTGTCAAAACACAGACTCATTGCGTCGTCGATGCGCTGGTCGTCCGACAAGTCCGGACCCAGGCCGTAGGAGCACTGGTAACCAGCCCGCAAGCCGGTCGATTGCGGGCTGCAGACATCCAGTTCTGCGGCGTCGCCCGGCTGCACCCGCAGGCCGCCCGGGCCCAGAAACAGCGTTTGCACCGGCGCGTCTGGCGCCGGCCAGGCCGTCCGCGCAACCCAGCGCCCCGGCCATTCGGGCACCAGCTTGGCGGGTGCCACCCAGTTGCCCATCCACAGCCGCAGCATCGGCTCGTCCATGATGCCGGTGTCCGCGCCCTTGAGCCAGTGGTCCCACCAGCGCAGCGCCTCTTGCAGGAATCCGATCGCCGGACCGGGCCGGGCCAGGTGCGGCCAGCCATGGGCCCAGGGGCCGATCAGGGCTTTTTTGGGTCCGCTGATCTGCTCCAGAAGCGGCAGCACGTTGCGCGCATAGCTGTCCTGCCAGCCGCTGACCGCATAGACCGGCGCCGCAATGCGGGTGTAGTCGTCGCAGACCGATTCCGCCTTCCAGTAGCCGTCGCGGCGCTGGTGCGCCAGCCAGGTGGCGATTGGCGGCTGCGCCTGTTCCAGCCGCTGCAGCCACTGAGCGCGCCAGCGTTCGCCCACCACCGCCGGGTCCGGCGGGCGGGTATTGCCGGCGAAGAAGGTTCCGCCCCAGCTGGTATTGCCCTCCAGCAGGCAGCCACCCATGAAATGGCAGTCACCGTTGTAGCGGTCGTCGGCAAATCCCATCGGCATGATGGCCGCCAGCGCCGGCGGTCTGCGCGCGGCGACCTGCAATGCGTTTATGCCGCCCCAGCTGATGCCCCACATGCCAACCCGCCCGCTGCACCAGGGCTGGCGCGCCAGCCAGGCGATCACCGCGACCCCATCGTCGATTTCTTGCCCGGTGTACTCATCGGGCAGCAGGCCATCGGAGTCGCCACTGCCGCGAATGTCCACCCGCACCGCAGCATAGCCGTGGCCGGCCATGTAGGGCTGGGTGACCGAATCGTGGTGGCTGGTGCCATCGCGCCGGCGGTACGGCAGATATTCCAGCAACGCCGGCACCGGGTCCTGCTCGGCGTCCACCGGCAACCAGATACGCGCCGCCAGCTGCACGCCGTCTGCCATCGGTATCCACGCGGTCATGATCTCGCGTACCGAGCGGGGGAAATGGGTGACGATGTTCATCGCTGCGGATCGAGCGAATACGGGAAGTGGCAACGCACCTGGCGCCCCGCTCCCAGCTCGGCCAGTGCCGGCGCATCCACGCTGCAGCGCGCCTGCGCGACCGGGCAACGGGTGTGGAAGCGGCAACCTGAGGGCGGATTCACGACGCTGGGAATCTCGCCCTGCAGCACGATCCTGCGCGCGCGGCGCTGCGGATCGATGGCCGGATTGGTCGACAACAGCGCCGCCGAATAGGGATGCGCAGGCTTGTCGAACAGCTCCCGGGTGGGCGCCTCCTCGACGATCTGGCCCAGGTACATGACCGCGGTGCGCCGGGTGACACGCCGGATCACATTCAGGTTGTGGCTGACCAGCAGGTAGGTCAGGCCGAACTCCTGCTGCAGGTCGAGCAGCAGGTTGAGCAGCTCGCCCTGAACCGATACGTCGAGCCCGGCCGTGGGCTCGTCCGCCACAATCAGCTGCGGCTGCATCACCAACGCCCGCGCCACGCCGACACGGCGCGCCTGGCCGCCGGAGATCTGATGCGGGAACTTGGCCAGCACGTCGGGCGGCAGACTTAGGCGGCGCAGAATCAGGTCGAGCCGCTGCAATGCCGCTTCGCGCGGCAGGTTGTGGATCAGGATCGGCTCGCGCAAGGCCTTGCCCAACGTCATGCGCGGCGACAGCGAAGCCACCGCGTCCTGCAGCAGCATCTGGACCCGGCGGCGGAACGCCAACGGATCGCGCGCCAGATGGCTGGCAACCGGCTCGCCGCCCAATTCCACCGTGCCGGCGGTCGCGAGCGTCAAGCCGACCAGCACACGGCAAAGGGTCGTCTTGCCGGAACCGGATTCGCCGACCAGGCCGACGATCTCGCCCTGAAAGAGTTCGAGCGACACATCGTCCAGTGCCCGCACGACGCCGCCGAAGACAACGCTGACGCCGCGCATCGCGGCCAGCGGCGACGCTGCGCCAGCGTAATTGCCCGACGCATGGGTGCTGACGACGCTGGCCTGGCCCGCCAGCGTCATGCGATCTCCTCGGCCCGAAAACATGCGACGCGGCTTTGCGCTCCGACGCTGCGCATGGGCGGAACGCCGGCGCGGCAGGCGTCCTGCGCATGCGCGCAGCGCGGTGCAAACATACAGGCCACATGCGGTGCCACCGGGTCCGGCACCTCGCCGGGTATGGACACCAGACGAGCGCCCTGGTCATGGGCCTCGATCTCGCAGGCCAGCAGCGCGCGGGTGTACGGATGGCGCGGGTGCGCCAACACGTCTGCCACCGGTCCGGTCTCGACCACGGTGCCGCCATACATCACGCATAGGTCATCGCACAGTTGCGCGACCAGGCCCAGGTGGTGCGAGATGAAGACGATGGAGCCAGAGAACTTGCGCCGCAACTGGTCCAGCAGCTCGACGATCTGCGCCTCGACGGTCGCATCCAGCGCGGTGGTGGGTTCGTCGGCCAGCAGCAGATCGGGCTCGACCAGCAGCGCCATCGCGATCATCACGCGCTGGCGCATGCCGCCGGAGAGCTGGTGTGGATAGGCGGCCAGGCGCAGCTCCGCGTCGGCGATGCCCACACTGCCCAGCGCGGCGCGCGCGCGCTCGGTGGCATCCCGTCGCGTCATGCCGGGATGGCGGCGTTGCAATACATCCACCAGATGGGTGGCCACGGTGAACAGCGGGTTGAGCGCCGTCATCGGGTCCTGAAAGATCATCGCGATGCGCTTGCCGCGCCAGCCGGCCATGGCTGCCGCATCGAGCTGCAACAGCTCGATGCCGTCGAATTCGACACTGCCACCCAGATGGATGATGTTCGCGGGCAACAAACGCAGCAGGCAACTTGCAAGGCTGGATTTGCCCGAGCCCGATTCACCCACCACTCCCAGGATGCGGCCGCGGCCAATGTCCAGATCAATCCCACGCAAAATGTAGGCTGTTCCGTGCCGGGTGGAGGCTTCGAGCTTGAGACCACGAATGCGAACCAGTGGTGTGTCCATGTTATGCCGTGCCATGACGTTCCACGCCGTTCGACAATTTCATTGCTCCCGCCCGATACGCGGGTCGACCGCATCCCGCAGCGACTCGCCAAACAGCGTGAATCCCAACGTGGCGATCGCCAGCGCCACACTCGACACCACCACCGGGATCCAGGTTTCGGAGAGGTAGGTGTAGCCATCCTGGATCAGTGTGCCCCAGCTCGCCAGCGGCGGGCGCACACCCAGCCCCAGGAACGACAACCCGGCCTCGATCGTGATGACCACCGGTATGTCCATCGACGCCAAAATCACCAGTGGGCCCAGGATATTGGGCAACACATGGTGGAACACGATGCGCCCCCAGCCGGCGCCCAGGATGCGTTCGGACTCCAGAAAAGCTGCGCTCTTCAGAGTGAGGGTTTGTGAACGCGCGACACGCCCGAAGTGCGGCACCAGCGTGACTGCCACGATGAACACCACGATCAGGGTGGAGGGCCCGAACACTGCCACCACGGCCAGGGCCAGCACCAGGCTGGGGAAAGACGAGATGACATCGAAGACGATCAGCACGAAACGCTCGCTGCGCGCCGGCAGGTAAGCAGCCAGGATGCCCAGCCCGGTACCGAGGGACAACGCGATACCGATCGACAACACTGCCACCTGCATCGCGACCGATGCCCCGTGCACCATGCGCGAAAACAAATCCCGCCCCAGATGGTCGGTGCCGAACCAGTGCGCCGTTGTTGGGCGCGAAAAGCGGTTCATCACATCCAGCGCGTCGGGATTGTGCGTCGCCACCCAGGGCGCGAACACGGCACAACCCAGCACCAACAACACGATCACCAGGCCGACGGCCCCGGTCAAGGTGCCGCAGACCTTGCGCAGGGTCGCAAGAACACTGCCCAACACATTCATCCCGCGGCACTCCCGGAGCCGGTGTTGTGGCGGATACGCGGGTCGATGGCCGAGTAGGACAGGTCGACGATCAGGTTCACGAGCACGAACACCACCACCACCACCAGCACCGCGCCCTGCACCACGGGGTAGTTGCGTTCGGAGATCGCACCATAGATCAGACGCCCCAGGCCGGGACGCGCAAACACGATCTCGATCAGCACGGCGCCACCGAGCAGGCGACCGATGCCCAGGCCCAGGATGGTGATGGTGGGAATGCAGGCGTTCTTGAGTGCGTACTTGTAGGTGATCAGCCGCTCGGACAAGCCGAAGGCACGGGAGGTACGGATGTAGTTCTCGCCCATCACCTCGAGCATCGAGGTGCGCACCAGGCGCGCGATGAAACCGATCCAGCCCAGCGCCAGGGCCATGGTGGGCAGGACCATTCGGCGAAACTCGTCCAGCAAGCTGCCGGACTGGCTTGTCCCCAGCACGGGCAGCCAGTCGAGCCAGATGGCAAAGATCAGCAACAGAAAAATGGCAATCACGAAGCCCGGCACGGCGATGAAGGCGACCGACGTGAACGCCAGGATGTTGTCGGCCACGGTGCCGCGGTGCGTCGCGGCGAAGATGCCCAGCGGGATACCCGTGACCACCGCAAGGCCGATGGCAGAAAACGTCAACGCCAGGGTGTAGGGGAGGACGTTGAGAATCATGCTGATGACCGTGCGGCCGGACACCACATCGGTGCCCAGGTTGCCGCGCAACACGTTGCTGAAAAAGCGCCACATCCGGATGTGGATCGGCTGGTCGAGCCCCATCTCGCTGATGAAGCGCCTGGAGAATTCGGGCGAAGCCTGCGGCCCGAGCAGCACCGCCGCCGGGTCGCCGGGCACGATGCTGGAGAGCGTGAACAACAACAGCATCGCGCCGAGAACGATCAGCACCGTCGTGACCAGGCGGCTGGCCAGGTAGCGCAGGGTATCAGCCTGCACTGAAATCCGCGTACTGCCAGTCGGCCCAGCCAGGTACCGAGGCCGGCTTCAACCAGTTGCGGTGCACCAGCGCATTGGCTTCGTTGGTGAGCCAGACATAGGCACTGGTCTTGTCCATTGCCTTTTGCATGTCTATCACCATCGCGCGGCGCTTGGCCGGGTCGGTCTCGCTGTCGGCACTCTTGAACAAGCCATCGAACTCGGGACTGTTCCAGCGCGACCAGTTCCAGTTGCCGACCTGGTTGGGCGTGAACCATTGCAGCACGAAGTTCGGGTCGTGCTTGGCGTTGAAGCGCGACATGTACAACTCGAGGTTCTTGCCGGCATCGGCCTTGCCCGAACTCCAGTAGGTGCCGCCGGGCTGCGCATCGACCTCGATCGCCACACCGATCTCGGCCAACAGTGCACGCGCCACCAGCGCCATGTTCTGGTACTCGGGCTGGTTCAGGATGGTGAGCTTGAGCTTCAGGTTGCTTTGGCCGGCCGCAGCCAGCAGCGCCTTGGCCTCGGCCACGTTGCGCTTGTAGACCGGCGCTTCCTTCCAGTGGCCCATGATCTGCGGCGGCAGCGCGGTATTGAGCCGCGGCACCTTGCCGTTGTAACCCGCCAGCAGCATCTGGTCCACGTCCACCCCCAGGCGGATGGCCTGGCGCACACGCACATCGGCCAGCGCGCCTTTTTCCATGTTCATGCCCATCCACACGTAGGCGATGGAGGGTTGGTCGCTCACCGTGAGGCCGGCCACGCCGCGCAACGGCTCTGCCGCGGCCGGCGCAAAAATCGCAAAGTCCAGCTCTCCGGCGCGCAGGGCCAGGTCCGCAGTCTTTGCGTCGGTGATCACCCGCACGTTGATTTCGTCAAAGTTGCCGCGCCGCGCCCCCTTGAATGCCGGGTTGCGCTTGAGCACTACGCCTTTTTGCTTGTCGAACGAAGCCACCTGGTAGGGGCCGGAGCCCACCGGCTTGAAGCCGAACTCGGGGCCACGCTGCTCGACGGCTTTCTTGCTGACGATGCAACCCGAGCCGTCACCAATCACCACATCGAAGATGTTCGCACGCGGCTGGGACAGGACGATCCGGCCTTCGTACTTGCTCTTGACTTCCACGCCCACCAGATGCAACCAGTCGGCCTTGTAGGCGGACTCCTTGGCGCCGGCAACCGGCGCCAGCCCGATGCGCTCATACGAGAATTTGACGTCATCGGCGGTCATCTCGCCAAAACCGTCGGTGAACATCTGGCCAGGTTTGAGCCTGAACTCGATCGTGGTGGGCGAAGTCTGCTTGACCTCGGCTGCAGCGTCGAGCTCCAGCTCGGCCGAATTCGGCTTCGGCGTCATCAGGCGCTGGTACACCACCCGCATGACATTGCCGTCGGTCGGCCCGCGACGATGAGCCGGGTCGATGACTTCGAATTCTGCCGACGCACGTACGTTGATACTCTGACGCGGACCACCTGAGGCCTGGGCCTGTGCGCCCAACGGGAAACCGATCGCCCCTGCACCCACCAGACCAGCGCCGGCGCCGGCGCCGGCGGCCAGGATATCGCGCCTCGAAAACTTGTTCGTCATCATCATTCTCCTAGTTGATCAAAAACCCACCCAGACCCATTCAAGGCGCCGGCCCGGCGACTGCAGCAGTCGTTGCTCAAACGCAAAGCCTGACAGTGCCAGAGCACCACCGGCGGCCTCCAGCGCCTGACCGTCGCGTCTGACGCCCAGACAGTGGCCAGGTTCCCCCACATGCCCTGCCGCGCACAGTACCATGCCTTGCGGCATTTCGCAGTGGCAGGCACCACCCGCATATTCCCTATTCACGTGGCGGACCTCACTGCCGACGCAGTCCGCCCCTCAGCGAAACCGCAACTGCTGCCCGACACCCTGTCGCTGCGCCTTGTGCAGCAGGGCAGAACCCAGCGCAATGTCGCTCAAGGACAACCCGCGGTGCCAGAAAAGAATGTTTTCCGCATCGTTTTCGCGCCCCAGCTTGAGCCCCGCCACCACCTGCCCCATCTCGGCATGCAAAGTCTGTGCCGACAGCTTGCCAGCCTCGACATGCGCGCGCAACGAGCCCAATTGCCCGCCCTTGCACTGGCCCCAATCGTCCACCACGAGTTTGGACATGATGTCGGTGAGGTTCAGTTCGACCGCGCTCATGGTGCCGTAGGGCACCACGAAAGCGCCAGGTTTGATCCATGCGGTCTTGAGCAGTGGTGCGGGTTCGCGCAGGCGCGATGCCTCGACCACGATATCGGCTCCAGCCACCGTGTCGTGCCAGTTGTCGCACACCCGCACCGGCTTACCGAGGTCCTGGGACAGTCGTTCGCCAAACGCGTTGCGGCTCTCGGGCCGTGCCGAATGCACCCGTATCTCGTCGAAGTCGAACAGCTTGTCGAGCAGGCGTACGTTCCAATAAGCCGTGCCACGTGCACCGATATGGCCCAGCACCTTGCTGTTCTTGCGTGCGAGGTATTTGGCGCCGATGGCCGTCACCGCGCCGGTGCGCATGTCGGTGATGGCGGTCGCGTCGATGATGGCCACCGGGATGCCGGTGCGCGGGTCGAACAGGTTGAGCACGCCCACCTCGGAGGGCAGGTCCTGCTTGTAGTTGTCGACAAAGTCGCCCACCACCTTCACACCCGCGAGGTTGATCGGCGCGCCGATGGCGCCGCGAAGCACGTTGAAGTGGCCGTCCACCCCGGCTTTGGGTGCCAGGTGCATGCGCGGTTCGATGACACATTCGCCGCGGCCCTGCGAGGCCAGGCTGGATTCGATGGCCAGCAGGATCGCGTCGTCGGTGAGCGCGAGGGCCTCGATGTCGGGACCGTTGAGGTAGGTGATGAATATTTGTTTCATCGCTGATTCCCCTCCAGAGTTGTAGTCGCTTCGAATCCGCGTTCACAGGCCACGCAGCAAATGGCCAGCCATGCCTTGGGCCACCGCTACGCGCAAGCTCGACTGCAGGCCAGGTGCGAACAATGCCGCCTGCACCGCCATCGCGTCCGGCCCGCAGGGGCGATCGGCCTGCAACGGCGGCACGACTGATCGCAGCGCGTTGAACACCTGTCGCGTACCGTCACCCAGCCCGGCAGCACCCCGCAAATCGACCGCCTGCGCGGCCACCAGCGCCTCGACAGCCACCAGATGGCGCATCAACCGCATCTGTTCGTCGAGTTTGCGCACGCACAACAGGGCATGGGTCGCATGGTCTTCGACCGTGTCGGACACCACCACCGCGTCCAGGCTGGCCGGCGTGGCCTTGAGCCGGATCTCGGCATGCAGCGCCGCCGCAGTCTTTTGCATCGCATTGAAACCGACGCTGGCACCACCCACCGGCGACAGGTACTTGGGCAAACCGCTCAAGGCCGGGTTCTGCAGCTTGATCACCCGCTGCACCGATGCCGTTGCCAGATGGGTCAGTGCAATCGCCATGGCGTCGAACGCCAACGCGATCATCGGCGGATGGAAGTTGGGCGACGACAACATTTCGCCTTCGGCCGCCAGAACCAGCGGGCTGTCGGAGTTGCCGTTGACCTCGGCCTCCACGGCATCGCTGAGCATGGCCAGCACGGCGTGGGTGGAGCCAAACAACTGCGCCATGGTGCGGAAAGACACTGCGTCCTGGATCGAGCGCGGCGGCGCAGCGTACAGGCTGCTGCCAGCCAGCAGTGCCCGGAACAGCGTCGCTGCAGCCACTTGCGCTCCGGCGGGCCGTGCCGCCGCGATGCGTGGGTCGAACACACTCAGGTTGGCAGCATACCCTTCGTCGGCCAAGGCAGCGACGGCAGCAGCCACAAGAAGCAGTTGCGCCAGGTCGGACGCCACCAGCGCAGCATAACCCGCAGTGACCGGGCTGGCATTGATCAGCCCCAGACCATCCTTGGCCTGCAAACGCACCGGCATGAGGCCGGCCGCCGCCAGCGCGTCCGCGCCGTGGTAGCGCCGACCCTGAAAAAACGCCTCGCCCTGCCCGATGACCGGCGCCGCCAGGTGCGCCGACAGGCCCAGGTCACCCGCGCCAATCGAACCCAGCCTCGGCACCACCGGCGTCACACCCCGCTCCAGCAACTGCATCATTGCTTGCGCCGCCTCGGGGCTGACCCCGGTGCCACCACGGGCGAAGGCGATCACGCGCGCCAGTTGGGCGGCGCGGACCACGTCCAGCGGCAACGCTGCACCCATGCCGATCATCCGGCCCACGATCACCTGCTCCTGAAAAGTTACCACCTCGCCAGCATCCAGCCGGTAATCCAGATTGCCGCCCAGGCCGGTGTTCAGGCCATAGACCGGCGTGCCGTTGTCGATGTGCTGCTGCACCACCTGACGGTCCGACTGCAGGCGCTGCAGTGCCGCCGCAGAAAACGCAAAGTGGTCCGCGCCGCGCGCCCACGTCGTCAGCACGTCACAGGTGATGAACGTCGAATCGATCAGGTGTTGGGACATGGCGACAACATCGGGAATGCGGCAAGGGTAGCCACAAAGCCTCGGCAAATAAAATTCAATATTCTTAACGCTTCATATTTGAAAAATTTATACTGCGCGACACTGCGCGCGCCGCACACGGAGCGTCGTCCATGAACTTCTCCCTCAAACAGATCCGCTATTTCGTGGCCACTGCGCAACTGGGCCAGGTATCGCGTGCAGCTGACCAGCTGCATGTCACACAGTCGGCGGTGACCATTTCCATCCGCGACCTCGAAGGCGAACTGGGCTACCTTTTGTTCAGGCGCGAGGCGCATGGCATGGCGCTGACCGACGATGGGCGCCAGTTCCTGTCGCACGCAATGGCCATCGAAGCGGCGGTGGAGCGCGCCGGCAACATCGCGCGTTCGAACCAGGTCGCTGGTGAACTCACCCTGGCCGCCACGACCACCGTCGTGGGTTATTTCCTGCCCGAACACATACAGCGCCTGTCCGAACTGCACCCGCACCTGAAGATTTCCGTGCGCGAACTGGACCGCCGCCAGATCGAGGCCGGATTGCTGCACGGGGATTTTCCCCTCGCCCTGCTCGTGACATCGAATGTCAGCGACGCCACCATCCACACGCAGACGCTGGTCGACTCGCGGCGCCGATTGTGGCTGGCGAGCGGACACCCGCTGCTGCGTAAGCCGCAGGTGAGTCTGATCGATGTGGCGCAGGAGCCGCTCATGATGCTGACCGCCGACGAGGCTGGCGAGGCGGCGCAGCGCTATTGGGCGCAATATGGCCTGGTACCACGGGTGCGTTTGCAGTCGAGCGCGATCGAGGCGATCCGCAGCATGGTCGGCAATGGTCAGGGCGTTGCGATTGCGTCCGACATGCAATACCGGCCCTGGTCTCTGGAGGGGAAACGGGTGGAAACGATACTGGTGAAGGAGCCGATTCCACCGATGTCGGTCGGATTGGCCTGGCGCAACGAAGAAGTCTTTACGCCGGCAATGGGCCTTGTGTACGACTACTTTCGCCGGCGTTTCCTGGACCCGCCGAGCCGGCACAACCCCGTACGCCGCTGAGACGTTCCGGGCTGTCGATCAGGCGACACCGTGCGCCTTGAACCAGGCCAGCATTTCCTTCCAGCCAGCTTGCGCCTCGGCCTGGGCCACGCGGTGGCCTGTGCCGCCGCGCTGGCGGTGCAACGCGTGATCCAGTTCGGCTCCAAGGGCGGCAATGCAGTTGCGGCTGCGACAGACAACCACGGGACGGATTTGTCAGGGCATCGCCACCAAGCCCCGGGCCAGCACCACGCGGCCCGGCCACCGGGCGTTTCCCCGGTTCAGCGCGAGCGCCAGAGCGGCGCACGTTTTTGGGCAAAGGCACGCGGTCCCTCCAGTGCGTCGTCGGATGCCAGCATGGCCTGGTAGACGGGCAGCGCGCCGCTGCGCAAAGTTTTCCAGGCCTCCTGGACGGACTGGGTTTCCGTGGCGCGCAGCACCTGCTTGAGCGCGATGACTGCCAACGGTGCCGCGGCGACAAGCTTGCGCGCCAGTTCCCGGGCGGCGGGCATCAACGCGGCACAAGGCACGACCTGGTTGACCAGTCCCCAGCGCCCCGCCTCTGCCGCACCCATGCGCCTGCCGGTCAGCAGCATCTCGGTGGCGATGGCGCGTGGCAGGCGCCGGGGCAGGCGCAGGATGCCACCCGAATCGGCCAGCATGCCCAGCGAGACCTCGGGCAACGCGAACTCGGCGCTGTCGGCGCAGACGATCAGGTCGGCCGCCAGCGCCAGCTCGAAGCCACCGCCCATGGCCAGGCCGTTGACGGCAGCGATCACCGGCTTGTCCAGTGCAAAGTACTCGGTCAACCCGGCAAACCCGCCCGGACTGTGGAAGACGTCGATCGCCTCGCCGGCAGCGGCCGCGTTCAGGTCCCAGCCAGCCGAGAAAAAGCGGCCGGTGCCGGTGATGATGGCCACGCGCAACGCCGGGTCGGCCTGCAGCCGTTCAAAGGCTGCATACAGGAGGCCGCTGGTAGCAACATCGATCGCATTCGCCTTTGGCCGGTCCAGTGTGATCGTCAACACGCCGTCCCGCGCCTCGGTGCGTACCACCTCTGTCATGCTTCAGTCCTCCCCGCCAATCGGATCAGCGCATCCACCGCCACCACACCCTGCCCTTGCGGCAGCAACAACACCGGATTGACATCGAGTTCCAGCAGCCCGCTGGCATGCGCCTGCGCACAGGCCAGTATCGCCTGCACCGCATCGAGCAATGCCGCGACGTCCCCGACAGGCCGGCCCCGATACCCGCACGCCAGCGGCCAGCAGCGCAGCGTCGCGAACGCCGCGCCGATGTCATCGCGGGTGGCCGGCAGCAGCAGCGTGGCGACATCGTGCAGCAGTTCAACCAGCACACCACCGGCGCCCAGCGTCAGGGTCAGGCCGAACTGCGGATCGTACTGCACGCCAACGATGAACTCGGCCACCACATCCTGTGCCATCTGTTCGACCAGGAAGCGGTCGGACAGGCCCGCCATGGCCTGCACTGCCGCGTCGACCGCACGGCCGTCGCGCAGGTTCAGCCGAACCGCGCCCACCTCGGTCTTGTGTGCCAGCGCGCCGGATACCGCCTTGACCACGACTGGAAACCCCAGTTCTGTCGCCTTGGCCGCAGTCTCATGCGCCGCCACCACCTGGCCGCGCGGAACCCGCAATCCGAACCGGACCAGCACCGCCTTTGCCGCAACCTCGTCGAGTGTGCGGATCGGTCCTTCCGGTGCCGGGGCGACGGGCAAAAGCGCGACCGTGCGGGCACCTCGCGCCCGCGCGGCCCCGATTGCCGCCGCGTGGCCGATCGCATCCAGGCATTCGGCCACCCCCTGCATGGGCGCGATGCCGCGCTCGAGCAACTGCCGCGCAACGCCGTCGGGCATGCCTTCGGGCATCGAGGCTACGACGGTACAGGGTGCGCCGGTTTTCGCGTGGGCCGCGACGAACGCGTCGACCGTGGTCTGCCACGCGCCCGAGACACAACGGTCGGCGCGCGGGAAATCGAGTACCAGCAGGTGCATGTCGAAGCGGCAGGACATCAGCGCGCAGAAGCACGCGGTCTGCGCCCAGAGGTCACCCCAGATGTAGGTGTGGTAGTCGAGCGGATTGGCCAGGGCGACCTTGTCGCCAAGGACCGCATGCAGCGCATCGCGGGCCGGTACCGGAAGCACCGGCAGTTCCAGTCGGCGCGGTTGTGCCAGGTCAGCCACCAGCGAGGCTTCGCCGCCCGAACAACTGGCCGAGATGATGCGCCGGCCCGCCAGCGCGCCGAACACGTGCAGCAGCTTGAGGGTTTCCAGCAAGCCCGCCGGGTCCGCCACCCTGGCGATGCCCAGGCGCTTGAACAAGGCGTCGTACAGCGCATCGGGTCCGGCCAGCGATCCCGTGTGGCTGATGGCGGTGCTGGCCCCGATCACCGAACTGCCGGCCTTGAGCGCCACCAGTGGCACGCCCCGCGCCAGCGCCTGCAAGGCGACCTGCGAAAAGGCGGAGATGTCGTCCAGCCCTTCGATATGCAGGCCGATCGCGCTGACCCGCTCGTCCTGCAGCAGGGCCTCGACGATTGACTCGATGCCCACCCCCGCCTTGTTACCCACCGTAATCAGATACGCCAGAGGCAGGTTGCGCCGCTGCATCGTCAGGTTCAGCGCGATGTTGCCGCTTTGCGAGACGATGGCCACGCCACGGCCGACGCGTTCGCCACCGTGCTGGTCCGGCCATAGTGCCACGCCGTCGAGGTAGTTCAGCATGCCGTAGCAGTTCGGCCCGACCAGCGGCATGTCGCCGGCCGCCGCCACCAGTCGCCGTTGCAGCGCGATGCCGGAACCGCCGACCTCGGCGAACCCCGACGCATAGCAGATCACGCCGCCGGCACCGCGCGCTGCCAGTTGCGCGACGATGTCGACGGTAGCGTCGCGCGGCACCGCGATGAAACTGGCGTCGGGCGCTTCGGGCAGGGACGCGACGTCGCGAAAACAGGGGTAACCCTCGACCTGCGCATGGCGTGGATGCAGCGGCCAGATCGCGCCATCAAATCCAAGCGCACGGCATTGGCGCACCACTTCAACCGCGGCACCGCCACCAAACACCGCCACATGGCGCGGCGCGAACAGACGGCGCAGACCCTCGCTGCAAGAGCCCGTCATGACGGCTCAGGATCCATGCGCGCGCAGCATCGCGCGCGAGATGATGTGGCGCTGGATTTCACTGGTGCCGTCCCAGATCCGCTCGACGCGCGCGTCGCGCCAGAAACGCTCGATCGGCATCGAGGCCATCAGCCCCATGCCGCCGAAGATCTGCAGCGCCTCGTCGGTGATGTGCGCCAGCGCCTCGGACGCGAACAGCTTGGCCATCGCGGCGTCGGTGTCGGTCATCCGACCCTGGTCGCATTTCCAGGCTGCGCGCAGCGTCAGGAGTTCGGCCGCCGCCAGTTCGGTGGCCATGTCGGCCAGCTTGAAGCCGGTGCCCTGGAAACGGCCGATGGTCTGGCCGAACTGCTTGCGCGTGGCGGCCCATTCGGTGGCCATGTCCAGCACCCGGTGGCTGCGACCGACGCTGGTGGCGGCTACCGTCAACCGGGTCGCACCGAGCCATTCGCCCATCAGCTCGAAGCCTCTGCCCTCCTCGCCCAGCCGCTTGCGCTGCGGCACCCGGCAGTCGGTGAAAAACAGCTCGCACTGGTGGTAGCCCCGATTCGACACGCAAGCCGGGCCACGCCGCACCTCCAGGCCGGGGCTGTCCAGGTCGACCAGGAAACCGGTGATTTTCTTCTTGGGGCCGCTGCGGGTCTGCTCGATATCGGTAGCGGCAAACAGCACGACGAAGTCGGACATGTCGGCATGGCTGATGAAGTGCTTGCTGCCGTTGATGACATAGTCGCCGCCATCGCGCACCGCGCGTGTCAACATGCCGCGCACGTCGGAGCCGGCATGGGGCTCGGACATTGCCAGGCAGTCATGGCGTTCGCCACGGATGGTCGGCAGCAGGTATTCGTCGATCTGATCGCCGGTGCAGCCGCGCAGGATATTGCTCGGTCGCGCCACCAGCATCTGCAGCGCATAGGAGGCGCGGCCCAGTTCGCGCTCCATCAGTGTGATGCCCAGGTTGTCGAGGCCGCCGCCGCCGAGTTCCTGCGGCATGTTGGCGGCATACAGGCCGACGGCGATAGCCTTGGCCTGGATATCGCGCTGCAACTCAGGCGGTACCGCGTCGAGCCGTTCAACCAGGTCTTCATGCGGAACCAGCTCGGTTTCGACAAATTTCCGCACCGTGTCGACCAGCATGGTCTGCTCGGTGCTGGGTTCAAAATCCATGGCGTGGCCCGACCTGCAAAGGGAAGCAAACTCGCTCAGACCGGCTTGCGCCGGATGCCGATCGGCTGGCCGGCCTGCGCCGGTTTCGGCAGCACCGCATGCGCGGCCCGGATCGCCTGCACCCGCGTATGCAGGTCTGCCGGCATTGCCACCGAGCGCCCGGCGCTCATGTCCACGTGCACCAGCATCTGCTCTGCGGTGGCCAGCAGTTCGCCGCTGATCCCATGGAACATCGCGTGCAAGAAATGGATGCGCCTGTCGTCGGCGTCCAGCATCTGCAGGCTCAGCCGGATCGGCTCGCCTTGCGCCACCTCGCGCAGATTGTGCAGATGGGTCTGCACCGTGTACAGCGAATGTCCGGCCGCGCGGTAATCCTCGTCGATGCCAACGAAGCGGAAAAATGCGTCCGAGTTGTCGCCAAATACCAGCAGGTAACACGACTCGCTCATGTGGCCGTTGTAGTCGACCCAATGCGGCGCCACCGTAGTCTTGAGCAGGCACAGCGGCGCGTCGATCGGCGCCTCGGGGTTCCAGGGTCGATGACCGGTTCCTTCCAGCGGGGTGGTCAGGCGTAGGGCGTGGGTCGGTTTGGCCATCGGGCACCCTCAGGTGGGCAGCGCAATGCTGCGCCCGGTGTATTTCGGCCTGGGCATGCTGCGGTGTTGTTCGGCCAGAGCGGCGACCAATGGTGCCACCGCAAGCGGGAACGGCGCGGCACGCGGACCCGCCATGTCGACACTGAGCAGCATCTGCTCATTGGCCGCCAGCAGCGGCTCGCAGCCGGCGACGTGCAGGCCATGGTAAATGTGCAGCCGCTTGGCGTCGGCACCCAGGATCTGGGTGCGGACCTCGATCGCAACATCCTGCTTGACCTCGATCAGGTAGTTGATGTGCGATTCGAGCGTAAAGATCGAATGGCCGCTGGCCTGGCGGCCGGCCGCGTCGAGCCCGATCAGCGCCATCAAGCCGTCGGTGGCCTGACCGAACACCACCATGTAGTAGCCGTCGTTCAGATGGCCGTTGTAGTCGACCCAGGCAGGCAGCACCGAGCCGCGCCAGGTGGTCAGGGGCGCAGAACCAGGGTCGACTCCAGCGCCAGTTTCCGTGTCATTCATCGAGCGGTATTCCATGTTTGATCTTGGTCGCACGGATTGCGTCTTGCACGGCCATCAGGCAATCATCGCGGTAACGCTCCAGATCGGCAATGCTGTGGCTGCCCAGCTGCATGCTGGTGCCATCCACCACCTTGTCGATCAGCGCATCGGTCAATTCCGGCGCCTCAAGCCTGGTCCACGGCAACTTGAGCGCCGGGCCGAACTGCGACATGAAGTGGCGCATGCCGGCGTCGCCGCCGGCCAAGGTGTAGGTCAGGAAGCTGCCCATGAAGGACCAGCGTTGCCCGGCGCCGAAGCGGATCGCGTCGTCGATCTCGCCGGTCGTGGCCACGCCGTCGTTGACCAGGTGCAGCGACTCGCGCCACACCGCCTCCAGCAACCGGTCGGCGATGAATCCCGGCACTTCCCGGCGCACATGCAGCGGGCGCATGCCCAGCGACTGGTAGACCACGATGGCGGCCGCGATCCCGTCGGGCTCGGTCTTTGCGCCACCGACCACCTCGACCAGTGGCAACAAATAGACCGGATTGAACGGATGGCCGACCACACACCGCTCGGGGTTGGTTGCGTTGGCATAGAACTCGGACGGCAGCAGCCCGGATGTCGACGATGCAATCAGCACATCGGGTCGCGCCGCAGCGCTGATCTTGGCATGCAAGTCCAGCTTGAGGCTCAACGTCTCGGGTGCGCTCTCCTGGATGAAGTCGGCATCACGCACGCATTCCCCGATCGTGGCGACGAACCGCAGCCGGTCGGGCGACGCCCCCTTGGCCAACCCCTTGCGCTCCAGCACAGCCCAGCACTTGGCGATGCGCGCGCGCAGTTGCGCTTCGGCCCCGGGCGCCGGATCCCAGGCCACTACGTCCAGCCCGTGGGCCAACGCCCGCGCCACCCAGCCGCTGCCGATGACGCCGCTGCCCAGCGCGGCAAAGATCTTGATGTCGGTCCGAAATGCCATGCTGTTCCCCATGCTGTTGATTCGCTCCACTTGCTGCGACGACGCCCTTTCTGCGGCGCCCTTCGACAAGCACAAGGCTGACGACGGGTTGCAGCGTGCGTTGGAAAACGGCCACTCAACCGCGCATTTTCAATCCCATCGCGAGCCGCCCCTGCGCCGGCGTCATCGGCTTGGCGCCCATGCATGCAAGCAGCGTGACGACCCGCTCGACCAGCGAGCCATTGCTGGCCGGCACGCCTTTGTCCAGCCACAGATTGTCTTCCAGCCCGACCCGTGCATGGCCGCCGAGCAGCACCGCCTGCGCGGCCATCGGCATCTGCAGGCGGCCGATGCCGAACCCGGCCCAGATCGCGTCAGGGGGCAGGTTGTCGACCATCGCCTTCATCGTCGTGGTGTCGGCCGGTGCGCCCCAGGGAATGCCCAGGCATAACTGGAATAGCGGATCGGTCAGCAGGCCCTCGGCCATCATCTGCTTGGCGAACCACAGGTGGCCGGTGTCGAAAATCTCCAGCTCGGCCTTGACGCCGAGTTCGGAAATGCGCCTGGCGCCGGCCCGCAGCGCCGCCGGCGTGGACACGTAGATCGTGTCGCCATCGCCGAAGTTGAGCGTGCCGCAGTCCAGCGTGCAGATATCGGGCAGCAAGGCCTGCACATGCACCAGCCGCTCCAGCGGGCCGACCAGGTCAGTGCCAGGTCCGAACCGAGTCGGGTTCTCGCCCGGGCCGATCTCCAGGTCGCCGCCCATGCCGGCGGTCAGGTTGACGATGATGTCCACGCCCGATGCGCGGATCCGCTCCATCACCTCGCGGTACAGCGCCGTATCGCGGCTGCCCTTGCCGGTTTTCGGATCGCGCACATGGCAGTGCACGACGGTCGCGCCGGCCGTGGCCGCCTCCACCGCGGCGGCAGCGATCTGGGTTGGCGTGACGGGCACATGCGGGTTCTTGCCGACGGTATCGCCAGCGCCGGTCAGCGCGCAGGTGATGATGACGTTGTGGTTCATACGGTGTGGCCCGGTAGGGTCGGTAGGGTCGGTAGGCAAGCTTAAAACAATTCGTCATCCGAAAGCGGACCCCCGCTGCGCATCGACACAATCCGGGGCGGACGCCCGCACTGTAGCGCGACGCCGGACGTCCAGATCGCCTGGGCACGACCATTGGTTGATCGCCAGCGACCACGGTGTTGGCGCGTCGCGCGGTAGGCCGCGACGCAAGAATGTCAACCGGGTCAGGCAGGCAGGTCAGGGACCCTGGAGTCAGGCCCATACCGTGTAGGTGTTTCGCCGCAAGATCGACACCGCACCAGCCGTGTCCGATTGACGACGTGGTATCGCTGCGACAACCGCCGCGCGTTGCGGGCGCGGACGCTGCGCTTTGAGGCATCATGTCCGAACCATGCGTTCATCGGACTCCCCCCTGGCTGGAACGACCCGCGGCGCGCCGGGCAAGGGCGCGGCGCTGGCGGCGCGGGCCTGCTGGCTGGTCGCGCCCGGCCACGCCCAATTGCGCGACGAGCGGGTCGCATCGCCCGGCCCCAACGAGGTTCGGGTGCGTGCCTTGCACAGCGGTATCAGCCGCGGCACGGAGTCGCGGGTGTTCCGGGGCGAAGTGCCCCGCAGTGAATATGCGCACATGCGGGCGCCGTTTCAGGCCGGGGACTTTCCGGCGCCGGTGAAATACGGCTACAGCAACGTCGGCCTGGTCGAGCAGGGCCCCACCGAACTGCTGGGCAAGCCGGTGTTCTGCCTGTTTCCACACCAGTCGCTGTATGTAGTGCCGGTGCAGGCCGTGCATCTGCTGCCCAAGGACGTGCCGCCCGCGCGCGCCGTGCTGGCCGCCAACATGGAAACCGCCGTCAATGCGTTATGGGATGCCGCCCCGCACATCGGCGACCGCATTGCCGTCGTGGGTGGCGGCGTGCTCGGCCTGCTGGTCGCCTATCTCGCGGCACGCATACCGGGCTGTACGGTACAGCTGATCGACACGCAGGCCGCACGCCAGCACTTTGCGCAGGCCCTGGGCGCGCAATTCGCGTTGCCCGACGATGCCTGCGGCGACGCCGACCTGGTGATCCACGCCAGCGGCCAGAGCGCGGGACTGGCGACGGCGCTGCGCCTGGCTGCGATGGAAGCGACCGTGCTGGAGCTGAGCTGGTACGGCGACCAAACCGTCACGCTGGCGCTCGGCGAGGCCTTCCATACACGGCGACTCGCGCTCAGGAGTTCACAGGTAGGCCGGGTCGCCCAAGCCCAGCGCGGGCGCTGGGACCATCGCCGACGGCTCGCGTTGGCACTGTCCCTGCTGGCCGATGCCCGACTCGACATCCTGGTAAATGCCACAGCGCCATTCGCGCAGCTGCCCTCGGTGTTGTCACGCCTCGCATCAAGCGGGCCAGACACCACCTTGTGTTGCCGTATCGACTACCCTTGAACCGGGGAGCCACCCATGTACAGTGTCAACGTCCGCGACCATTGCATGATCGCCCACAGCTTCCAGGGCGCGGTGTTCGGCCCGGCGCAGCGCCTGCACGGTGCAACCTATATCGTCGATCTGGAACTGCGGCGTGCGCAGCTGGACCCCGACGGCATCGTCGTCGATATCGGGCTGGCCACGCAGTTGCTGCACGAGGTGCTGGCCGCGATCAACTTGCGCAATCTCGATGACGAGCCGGATTTCCAGGGCCGCAACACGACAACAGAGTTCATGGCCAGGGTGATTTTCGATCGGGTCGCGGCGCGCATCCGCGCAGGTGCGCTCGGCCCCCATGCCGGCGCGCTGAGCCAGTTGCGCGTGACCCTGCACGAATCGCATGTGGCATGGGCTGCCTACGAAGGCGCCCTGCCCGCTTGAGAAATGCTGGTCCACGCCAAGGGCGAATTGCGCAATGCGCAGCATGGAGCATTCCTGATGCGCGCCGCCGGGCCGTTCCCAAGGGCGAATTGCGCAATGCGCAGCATGAAGAATGCCTGATGAGCGTTCGGCCTGCCAGTGGACAATCGCTCAGCATGAACACGACTTCCGACATTTCCGCCAGACCGGTTCCCGGTCGCGACTGGTCCACCCTGCCCGGCCCGCGTGGCTGGCCGCTGGTCGGCAACCTGTTGCAGCTCGAGCGCGACCGGGTGCACCACACCGTGGAGCAGTGGGCGCTGCGTTACGGGCCGGTGTTCCGGATCCGGCTCGGCCCGACACCGTTTCTGGTCGTGGCCGACCATGCGGCCATTGCTGGCGTGCTGCGCGATCGGCCGGACGGGTTTCGGCGCCCGCCACGGCTGGATATCATCTGGCGCGAGATGGGATTTTCGCCCGGTGTGTTCGGTGCCAACGGCGAGGCCTGGAAGCGCCAGCGCCGCATGGTGATGGCCGGCTTCGACCCGGCCCATGTGCGCGCCTACGTGCCCGCGTTGTCGCGGGTGACACAGCGCCTGCGCCAACGCTGGATGCACGCCGCGCAAGAAGACAGCGCGATCGACCTGCAGGCCGACCTGATGCGCTTCACCGTGGACGCGATCGCCGGCCTGGCCTTTGGCGCCGAAGTCGATACGCTGGCTTCGGACGAAGTGGTGATCCAGCACCATCTGGACAAGATTTTCCCCGCCGTGGCGCGCCGGATGCTGGCGCCGTACCCGTACTGGCGCTACCTCAAGACTCCAGCCGACCGCCGGCTGGATACCGCGGTACGCGCGGTGAACCAGGCCGTGGCCGATTTCATCGCGCAGGCACGCCAACGACTGGCGTCGGATGCGCGGCGCCGCGCGCTACCCGAGAACCTGCTCGAAGCCATGCTGATGGCCGCCGACGCCCCCGACAGCGGCATGGACGATCGGGACGTGGCCGGCAATGTGCTGACGATGCTGCTCGCCGGCGAGGACACCACCGCCAACACGCTGGCCTGGATGCTGCACTTGCTGCAACAGCATCCGGCGGTATTGCTGCAGGTGCAGCAGGAGATACGGCGGCTGGCCGCGGCTGCCGGCGGCGGGCCGGACCATGTGTTCTCGCACGCGGAGATCGACTGCCTCGTACTGCTGGAAGCCTGCATCCACGAGACCATGCGGCTCAAGCCGGTCGGCCCGCTCAACGTCGTGCAGGCCCTGCGCGAGACCCAGGTGGCCGGCGTGCGGGTACCGGCCGGCACCATGCTCTGGTGCGTGATGCGCCACGACACCCTGCGCGAGCAGCTGTTCGCCGATGCGCGGCGCTTCGATCCTGCTCGCTGGCTGGGCCAGGACCCGGCGGCGCCGGCGGCGATCTCGGCCAAACGGGTCTCGATGCCGTTCGGCGCCGGACCACGCATCTGTCCGGGGCGTTATCTGGCGTTGCTCGAAATGAAGATGGCGCTGGCGATGCTGCTCAACAGTTTCGATGTCGCGTCGGTGGGCGTGGCGGACGGCTCCGAACCGCGCGAGCGCCTGTCGTTCACAATGGCGCCGGTGGGTCTGGTGATGCGCTTGCGCCCGCGCGCGGATTCCCCATGACAACAACCCAACGACGCCAACGCTGGCTGCGCTGGCCCGCCGCGCTGGCGGTGGTGGTCATGCTGCTGCTGATGGGTCCGTTCGGCGTGCTGGCATTTGGCGACATCGATCTACAAACACCCTGGCAGCAGACGCGTCGTGAAAGCACCGGTCAGGCGCCCGACCCGGCCGTCGTGCGCGAAGCAGTGGTGCAGGTGTATGGCGCCCGCACGGTACGCTGGCGTGGCGCGTTCGGCATCCATCCGTGGATCGCCGTCAAGCGCTCCAACGCTGACAGCTTTACAACCTATCAAAAAATCGGCTGGCGTGCCTACCGGGGAGGGGATGCCGTGGTGGCCTCCGATACCCGCGCACCCGATGCGTACTGGTACGGCGCGGCGCCCCAGTTGCTGGTCGAGCACCGCGGCCCGGGCGTGGATGCGCTGATCGACCGCATCGAGGCGGCGGTGGCAGGTTATCCCTGGGGCAACCATTACCGGCTTTGGCCCGGCCCCAACAGCAATACCTTCGTCGCCTTTGTCGCCCGCCAGGTGCCCGAGCTGGGGCTCGACCTGCCGCCGACCGCCATCGGCAAAGACTACCTGGGCCCCACCACCTTTGTCGCCCATGCCCCCAGCGGCAGCGGCTGGCAGGTCTCGCTGGCAGGCGTGGTGGGAATAACGGTAGCTAAAGAGGAAGGTTTGGAGATCAACCTGCTCGGCCTGGCCTTCGGGGTTGACGTCAACGACGGCCGGCTGCGGTTGCCGGGCCTGGGGGTGTGGCCGTGACGCGCGATTACACACCGGCTGCCGAACGGCCGTTCGCCGATCCCGCGGTGGCACAGGCGTTTGCGGCCTTTCTGCCGGCCGCCCGCAGCCGATTGATGGCCCTGCGCGCGCTGATCTTCGAGGTGGCCGAGCGAACCGACGGCGTGGGCCGGCTCGAGGAAACGCTGAAATGGGGCGAGCCGGCCTTTCTCCCAAGAAGACGCTGGGCCCCGCGCCCAAGTCTTCTTGCACCCCCTTGGGGGGCCTGGCGAAGCCAGGGCTGGGGGCGCTCACGACGCAATCGCGTAGTGGCAGCACGATTCGGCTGGGCTGGAAAAAGGCCCTGCCACCCGCCCAGATGGGCACTTGGGCCTTGTATTTCAATTGCAATTCCAATCTGGTCGATACCTTTAGAACCCTGTTCCCGCACAGGTTTCAATTTGAGGGCAATCGCGCCATCGTATTCGCGCCGCATGAAGCGCCCGAATCAGACGCATTGGCACTGTGCATCCGTGCGGCGCTGAACTACCACCGCGACAAGAAGCCATCCCGCCGCGCATGAGGGGGTGCGCGTCTGCGCGAACGCGCAGAGGCGCCGAATCCGCTCGCGCAGCAACCGGCGTTGGCAAGCCCCATGGCCGAGCGGCGCATCCCCAACAATAGGGCTGGCCACGGGCTTCTTTTGTTTGCATGATGTGCGGACCGACTGCAGCAAGAGCGCGAATGGCTGATGCAACTACTGTCCCCGCAGCGGCGATTCGACAAACCGGTGAATCACCGCGTGTGGCCAGACCTTGAGTTCCGATGCAAGCTGGAGTTGGATTCGCAAAAGGAAACTGCCATGAAGCACTTGTTCTTCAACCCAAGACGGGGCGTGGTTTCGGTCAAACGAGGTTTCTCGTGGCCCGCCTTTTTGTTCGGTTCATTGTGGGCCACCGCCCATCGGATGTGGTTTCCACATGTGCTGGCGCTGCTGCCACTGGAGATCGCACTGTGGCTGGGCACCGGCATTGCGAGCGGGCAACACGACAACAACCTGGCAACCGCTGCCGTAATCGCTGCGCTCATGCTCGCACTGGTGCGCGGACAGTTCGGCAATCGCTGGCTGGCGGCGTCCTTGCGCCAGCGCGGGTATGAGGAGGCTGGAGCGCAGCTGCTACAGGCTTGAGCGCGGCGCCGGCCGACCAAAGCAGGCATTTTGAACTGCCCGGATTCGAAATGGCAAGCGTTTAGTGGCAATGGTCGTCGGACTGCGCTACTCGGATTCTTGCAAGACAGATTCCACTGTGGCACGGAATTCAGGCTCGACGCGAATCGAAGGCAGGGTTGCGGTATTCACGAGATCGATGTATCGCAATTGCGATGCAACATTCGGAGCAATGGCACTGAACGCGGCCGCTCGACGTCCTAGAGCGCAAGACTAGAGCGCAAGACTTGGCCTCTTGGCATATTTGGGCCACACTCATGCCCATGAGCTCCAACAGCACCCCCCGCAGCAGTGCCCGCCGGCCGCGCCGGCCGGGCGACGTCAAACACGACCCGGTTGCCGTCGACGCCGACGCGATGCTCGACGACCTGCAATCGGCCAAACGCGGCGGCGCCAGAGGCGTGCCGGTGTTATGCCAGGAACTGCTGCTGCTGCGTGCCGGCGTGCGCTGCCCGCATTGCGGCCAGCGCACGCCAGTGTTCGCGATGATGGGTCTGCCCGAGTTCGAGGTCCAGAACGCGCCGACGACGCTATTGCGCCGGATCGTGACCCTGCCACCCGATGTCGACAAGGCGGCACGCGCATTCAGCAAGGGCCGCTGGCGGAGCGATCAGAGCGCCAAAGGCAGTGGCGCGCATTGGCTCAGCCATTGCGCACACTGTGCCGTCCGCCTGGACGAAGGTTTCACGCTGGGCCCCGAGGGTCCGTTCCGGCCCCGGCTTTACAAGCAACGCATCGCGATCGGGCTGCTCCGTCTGCCAGGTCCGTTCGTGCTCGAGGGTTTGCAACGCCAGCCCAACTTGCCGATGCTGGGCTGGCTTGAGTGGCATAACCAGCGCCGGATGCGGGCCCACGCCGCCATACGGCGCGCGGTCCGACCCGGCAAGCAAGTGGCTTAGCATTTGCGGGCGAGAAACGCCGCAACCCGCAGACGTCCTTTTGCCCCAGGCTGCCGACTTTGATTGCCCCAAGCGAAGTGGCCGGAATCCATGTTCAGAGCGGCTTTCCTCTTCCGTGAGGTGGGTCAACGGCAATCGCCAGCCTGGGTCAATTTGACGTCGGCGCCTACAGTCAGCCTCAAAACGTTCGATATGGCGGCGAAAGCTGCGTTCGCACTGCCCCAGCAACAAGGCCGCCTTGGCCTGCGTCAGTCGCCCTTGTGTCCAGCCATCCAAGGCTTCTTTGAATCTCATCTTCCGGTTCTCCTGCACGTAGCGGGCCCGGCTCATGGGGCGTGTTGCATCGCGCCTCCACAAACCGGACAGATTACTTGCTACGGACCGGACAACTCATTTACTCCCGACAGTGCACGGGATTCAGCTGTCGCGGTAGTTCGATTTTGCTAGTATTACTTGGTAATACATGGAGGCATCATGGAAGCCACGTCGGTCACAAGCAAGGGACAGGTCACCATTCCGAAGGAGCTTCGGCAGCGACTCGGCATCCGGCAGGGAAGCCGCATCGAATTTGCACTGGTCGGTGACCATGTTGAAATGAAGGTCCGGAGTTCGCCTGCAGGAGAGCCACGCAGCGGGTTCGGCATGGTCAAGAGCCGGCGCGCCTCGGTGCCATCCGACTTCGACCCCGCAACACTGCTCAAACGATGATCGGTCTGGACACCAACGTTCTCGCACGGTATTACATTGACGACAAGGCGGACCCAGAGGCGCTTCGTCAGCGGCGGGCAGCGCGGCGTCTCATCGAGTCCGGACAGCCCCTGATGGTGAGCAAGTCCGTGATTCTGGAGCTCGAGTGGATCATGCGTGGTTATTACAGCTTCACTCAAGCTGAGGTGGCATCGGTGATCCGGCATCTTCTCGAACAGGCAAACACCATCGTCGAAGACCGTGATGCAGTCGAGCAAGCTATCGCCAACTGCGAAGCGGGCATCGATTTCGCTGACGCGCTGCATCACGCGAGCTACCGGTCTTGCGCCAGCATCGCAACGTTTGATGACCGCAAGTTCGCCCGGCGGGCCAAGAAGCTCGGGTTGGCGCCTGTAGTGGTGGTCGTGCCGCAACCGCGTGGCTGAAACCAGATGGCAGGTTCACTGCAGGACGCCCGCCGCTGTCAAGACCGCGGCTTGACATTCTCCGGGTCATACAAGGACCGGTACCCCACCGCCTCGACCTTGACCGGATAGACATCCGCAAAATACTGGATCTGCAGTTCGCGCCCCACTTGGCAATATTCGTAGGGCAGGTAGGCCAGGGCAATGTTCTTGCCGATGGTCGGGCCGAAGGCGATGCTGGTGGTGTAGGAGCGGCGGCCCAGCGCGTCG